>CAUZRT010000119.1:0-9691 GCA_963582235.1 Lentisphaeria bacterium | reverse complement strand
TCGTAGTCTCGGCGAACGAAACCTACCGGTTGCGCGATTCGATGCACCGCAAAGCGAAAATGGGACTTCCAAAGAAGAAAATTCGGCTTTTGTGCCTGTTCGGATCGCTCTCGATCCTCGTTGCCGCCTGGTCTGCAATTTCCGCCTCCGGGCCACAGGCACCGGTTCCTCATCAGTGGGTCAACCTGGATGATGTCGTCAGCCTCGACTTTCTCAGCGTTCCCGGCCGGGTTTACCGCCTGGAGTATACGACGGATCTGACCGACCCGGGAAACTGGGTCCCATCGGAGACCGTGATCACGGGAACCGGCACGAAGAGACATGCCTTCGATCCCCATCCATCCGCCCAGGGAAAGTGTTACCGGATCGTGCTCGGCAATCCGACCACAGCGCCTGCCGAGGGAATCGTGCAGGCGGAGCATTGCGCGATTACGGCGCTCGATGGACATTTCGCTTGTGTTCCGGGCAATGGAAGCCAGGAGGTCCTGGTCTCCACCGATTCGGCCGAGGACCCGACCTATGCGATGGGCGAGATCAAGTTCAATTTCCCGGGAGTTGTCGCGAACGGGACATACCGGCTGACGGTGTATTGGCGCACCGGCACCGTGGCGGGAACGCCCTGGGGATTCATGCTGGGCAGCGATACGGGCAGTGTCACCGAGAACGGGACCGCCAGTGGAAACTGGCACTACTTCTATCCGGGACAATCGGGACCGCACAGCGACCAATGGTTCACCAAGGACCTGGCGGGATCCAATCCGGTCAGCTTCTCCATGTGGGTGAACAGCCCCGTCGCTTCATCCATCACCGTCACCAGCGTCGGACCGGGGGACTTTTACGTTCGGGTGTGGGACATGAGTCCCTCCAGGGACAACTATTTCGCGATTGATTACTTCGAATTGAGTCCGCTTCCGTAGAGAGTTGAATATGCGCGCAGCCATCATTTCCTGTTTGTCTCTGGCCTTCGGCTTACACGCAACACACTCGCCCGCAGCTCCCGTCGGCGAAGCGTTCACCCTCGGCGCCTACTATCGTTTGCAGTCCCCGACGGACAATTTCACCTGGAACTTCGGATTCATGGACATGGCCCGCATCGGGTGCAACCGCGTTGTCGCCTCCGGAAATCTGTGGGGAGACGCGGCGAGCGCCCTGAAGAACTGGGACATGAAGGCCATTACCGCCTATAGCCAGCTCAATAACTACCCGGGTCCCGGCAACTGGCCCGACGCGTTGATGACGAACGACATCATCAACACGCTCAACCTGTATGACGGGTATGCCGACGGCGACATTATCATCGGCCATGTTATGGACGACGAACCGGAATGCCGCAGCATCACGGCCGACGAGATCAATTACTTGCGGCACTGGGCCGACCTCTATCATCAGTACAACCCGAACCGGGAAGCCTGGGTCAACCACTGTGATCCGCCCTGGATCGATTTCAACGAAAAGCGCGCGAGCTGCAGTGCCAACGCGACGACCATCGTCAACGGGAGCCGGATTCCCGATCGAATTGCCGCGGCCCAGGCGATCGGATTGCCGAATTTCACCACCGTGTCGCTCCAGGGACATATCTTCGCCTGGGCGACGAGCGGCGGGGCCACGGACGGTTGCGGCCAGTTCAATTACTGGGGCATGGGCCCCTGCCCCGGTGTGAGGAGCTGGGCCGATGACCGCACACATCACCAGGATGCCTACGACATGATGATGGCCGCCTACCTGTTCGGCAGCGACGGGTATCAGCCATACATTTATAACCAGGGCCAAGGCGTTTCGTTCGTCGACGCGAACGGAAACGACACCTACGGCATCCGGGCGGCATTCAAGGCGGGTGCGCATGACATTCGCAGGGCGCACGGCTGGCCGGGCGTGAACATGACCAACAACGGCGTGGAGTTCAACGACCGGACCTGGTACTCGCAGGGGCCTTATGCACTGACCGCCGATGCCGAGTCGGAGTCCAGCACGATCACGAAAGTGGAATTCGGTAAATCGGTGAATGGGGGCGTCAACTGGAGCGCCATTGAAGACACGACCGCGCCCTACTCTGCCGTCTTCAACACCTCCAGTTCCCTCGGCCAGCAGGTCGTCATCTTCCGCGCACGCTCCTTCGATGCCGCCGGCAAGAAATCGCTCTTCGACGCCAACCTGATCTGGATTACCAATTAGGCTGGACCCCGCCGAGCTTGCTCTGCTCTTTACGCACAAATCGGACTGGACAAACGAAGCCTTACGATTCTGCTGAAAAATGTATTCTTGCACTTTGCCTATCGCAAGCCGTACCCCATCGAACTTGTTCGATGGCGGCGGGTACGAGGACATGATCCTGCCACATTGCCTCTGCTTTCACTTGCGGAGCCAAAGCCCAAAGCGCAGGATTAAAATCGGAAATCCGAAATCGGGAATTTCCCACTTACTGCGGCAGGACGCGATAGACCTTGTTGCTGATATCCGATCCCGTCGGCTCGCTCGGATCGAACAGGTACGAGTTGGTTTCGGTGGCCGTGAGACTGGCGCCGGCGTTCATCCAACCCGTGGTAGAGACGACATTCGAATATTGCAGCGAATAGGTGACACCTGTCGCGGACGGGAAACAGATGGCCCCGGCGTCGTTGACCGTCACGTCCGTGAATTCCGTAATCGGTTGCGGGCAACTGGTTGTTGTGCAGTCGGTGCCCGATCCCTCGGGCGTGCCGCCCTGGCTGGTACAGGCGCCGGCCAGCAGGTCGGAGCACGTCCCCTCGGGAAAGAAGCAGCAGGCCTGCGGCTGTTCACAGGTCGTCCCGGCACAGGTGGTTCCCCCACCCTGCGACACGCCGTCCAAGGCAAGGCAGGCGGTCGGATCAACGTCCTGGCAGGTTCCATCACCCAGGCAACAGGCTTCCCCCGGTGGAACTGGTGTCAACCTCATATTGTAGACCCGGATATACGCGGATCTGCCGGGAGGAACCAGGTTATCAACATCGGCGCCGTCATGAATGGTCAGCACAAATTGATTGTTGGCGTCGATCATGACCGAGGTGCCAAAGGAGTTCGTGTCATTGTTCCCGGCGGGATCACTACCCGTGGGAATCGGGGGGCACAGCGGAGCGCAGGTCCCCGTACCGTCCGGAGCATTGAGGGTGACCGGGTTGCCGGGCTGCTGGTTCGACGCCGGTCCGAACCATAAGTGAGCGGAACCCGGTCCCATATGGGGCCCGGCGATTTCCACATCGTTCTTCGTGTCCTGACCGGTGTTGGCCTGCGGGTAGAAAAAATGCATCTGTCCCGGCATTTCATTGCCGAGTTCGGTCACGCCGGTTCCGCCCAACTGAAATCCGATCGGGCTGGTGCCGTTCCAGTTGGCAATATTGAAGGATATATAAACATGGTACTCGCCCGCGGGAATCGCCGGAATCTGATCGAACGTAACCGTCCCGTTCCCGCTGTAGTTTTCCATCGAGGTATAACAATCATTGCATGAAAGGGGCCCGTTGGACGCCGTCATGACTTCCCAGGGTTGACCGTAATGTGAATCCCCGCCCACCGAGACCATCGGCGTGCTTTGAAAACCGGGCGGATTAGACGGCACTGAGGTGACATCGGATCTGAAATTCACGATGATTTCGGTGGTGGCACCGGCGTACGACGGCGCCGCCAGAACCGTGCCGACCAGGGCGAAGGCGACTGCTTTCCATGTCTTCATTACTTCTACTCCCTTGATAAGATCGACTGAATTATCCTGTTCCACATCCGGGTCATTACTCGAGTTTCAGCGCACGATACACCTTGGTATCGCCGGAGCCGGCTGTTGGATCGAAAAGGTACATGTTGGACCCGGTGCCGGTGATTCTGGCTCCGGTCGCGGTCCACCCGCCACTGTCGGTCGGATCGGTGGTGCATTGGAGCGCATATTCGAAGCCGTCGATGGTGTCGAACGAGAGCCGAGTGGCCTCGATCGCCGCAATGGAAGTCTCCGGCGTCATCAACGCCACGTTCAAAAACAGCATGGAGTAGGCACGGATGTGCGAGTAGGAGGGGTGGAACGTGCCGTCATGAATGCTCAATACGAATTCATTCCCGGGATCGAGAAGAATTGCGGTGGGGAAAGAATTCGTGTCGTTAAACCCATTCGGATCACTGCCGGTGGGCATCGGCGGGCAGTCTTCAAAGAACGGAGGTTCCCCGCAGAGCAGAGCGCCCACCGGAGGATCGAGGGAAACCGGGGAGCCCTGGGGGAGATTCCCATCGGGGCCAAACACGAAATAAGCGGAACCCGGTCCCAGGCTCGGTCCGGCGACTTCCATATTGTTGATCGTGTCTTGTCCGGTGCTGGTCGGCGGATAGAAGAAATGCATCTCTCCCGGTTTCTCGTTTCCGAGCTCGGTGACGCCGGTACCGCCAAACTGGAGTCCGATCGGGCTGCCGTTATTCCAGTTGGCGATGTTGAATGATAAATAGACGTGGTACTCGCCCGCGGGAAGCGGGGGAATCTGATCGAAGGTCAGGGTCCCAGTGCCACCAATTTCGAAAAGTTCCCACCCGGGGCCATTGGTCGACATCGTGTTCCAGGCGGTCATTACTTCCCAGTCGTCCCGGTAGTGTGAAAGCCCGCCGAGCGTGACCATGGGCGTAGCGATGTGCGTTTCCGGATTGTTCAGGCCCGTGTTTCTGGGGCCGTTTCCCGTGGTTGAGCCATCCCTCATGTCCGGGTCAGCCACCCGGTTGAAATTGACCTGGACCGAGATCTCCGCAAACGCCAGCGAAGCGAGGACCAGTCCCGATAGAACCAACGCCACTCTCCCTACCGATTTCATGCCAATACTCCCTTCAAAAGCTCTCTTAGGCGAACCACAACTAGGTGCTGCTACTCTACCAGGGAAAAGGCCCGAGAGCAACATCTTTAATAAGTTCGGGCTCTGGAAGGCATGCAAGATCGCTGGTGGCGGAGACGTGGAAGGCAGAAGCGTTTGCTCGGGTTCTGCCTTCACTGCGGAGCCCAACCAGATAGTTCAGGCTTCAAATCCAAAATTCGGAATTCCTTGCCTAATTTGTCGGAAGGACGACGCGGTACCGTTTGTTGGTGGTGGATCCCGTGGGCTCTTCCGGATCGAAAAAGTACGAATTCGTTTCGGATGCCTTGAGCCGGATGCCGGCGTTGACCCAACCGGGGGTCGTGACCAGGTTGGTGGTATATTGCAACTCGTATGTGGTGCCCACCTCGGATACGAAACAAATGGCCCCGGCATCATTGATCGTCACTTCCGTGAAATCGGAAACCGGTTGCCGGCAACTTGTGGTTGCGCACGTAGTTCCGCCTCCCTGAGACGTCCCGCCCTGACTGGTACAAATGCTGGTCAACAGGTCGGAGCATGCCCCCGAGGGAAAGAAGCAGCAGGCTTGGGTTTGTGGACAGGATGTACCCGCACAGGTCGTGCTCACACCCTGTGGAATGCCGTTCGAGACCATACAGACATTCGGATCCATGTCCTGGCAGGAGCCGTCGGCGAAGCAGCAGGCCTCGTCCGGCGGCGGAGCATACGGCGCAACATTCGTAAAGATCATCGAGTAGACGCGAATATGGGCCGTGCCGCCGGGGGGCAAATCCTGGTCGGCGCCGTCATGAATGGATAATACGAACTGATTGCCCGGCGCAAGGATGATCGAGCTGGCAAAGGCGTTCGTCGTTTCCGTCGGAATCGGGGGACAATTGGGACTGCATTCGCCCGAACCCACCGGAAAGTTCAGGGTAACCGGGAAGAGGCCGCCTCGATAGGCCAGGTTAGTGGAACCCGTACCCATATTCGGCCCGGCGAGTTCCACAAAATTGACGGTGTCCTGGCCGGTGTTTGACTGCGGATAGAAAAAGTGCATCGCGCCCGGCATCTGGTTTCCGAGTTCGGTGACGCCAATCCCCCCCAATTGAAACCCGATCGGGGCGGCCGGGCTGATCGCCGGAGGGCCGTCCCAGTTCGCGATATTGAAGTTTATATAAACATGGTACTCACCTTCGGGAAACGAGGGAATCTGATCGAACGTCACCGTCCCGGTTCCGCTGTTCGTGTTGAGTCCGACATTCGGGCCGATGGACGCCGTCATGACTTCCCAAGGCTGAAAGTAATGCGATTTCCCGCCGAGCGACACCATCGGGATGTCCCGGAAACCGGGCGGATTGGTGGGAACGAAATTCGCCTGGGTGTTTTCCCGGAAATTAATGTTAAATTCATCACCCACCGCCCCGAACGACTGCGCCGCCAGCGCCATCCCGGCCAGGACAATAGAAAGTAGCTTTCCTGTCTTCATGTCTCCTGCTCCCTTCATCGATTCAACTGCATTTCGTAATTCGTAATTCGGATTGCTGCTAGAGTTCGACAACCCGATAGACCTTTGTGTCGGCGGGACCGGTCGGATCGAAGATATACATGGTGGATCCGTTGCCGGTAAACTCGATCCCGGTGTTCCCCCATCCGCCGCCGTCGGTCGGATCGGTGGAGTATTGGAGCCCGTATTCCAGGCCGTCGATGGAATCGACGGAGACCCGGGTGGCCTCGATCGAAACTTCAGAGAACGGCAACGAGAACGGCCCGATCAGCTCAAACCGCATCCGGTAAGCGCGTACGTGGCCGAAAGAATAAAGGTCGCAAAGCTCCATCCCTGGATCACCGGGGCAGAACATGGAGTCCGTGCTGTCAAAGATGGTGAACTCGAATTGGTTTCCGGGCGCGAGGAGGATCGAGGTCGGAAACGAGCTTCCATCATTGTTTCCATTCGGATCACTTCCGGTTGGAATCGGCAGACAGGGATCTTCAAAAAAAGGAGGTTGGCCGCAGATACCCGAACCGTGCGGAGGACTCATTGTAAGTGGCTCTCCGGGGTCTTGGTTCGACATTGGACCATACCATAAGTAATGCGTACCACTTGTCCCCATGTGTGGCCCGGCAATTTCAATATCGTTGAAGGTGTCTTGACCGTTGTTGGTGTCCGGATAGAAAAAATGCATCTCGCCGGGCATTTCATTGCCGAGTTCAGTGACGCCGGTTCCGCCGAACTGGAAACCGATCTCTTTGTCCTTGGTCCAGTTGGCAATGTTGAAATAGAAATAAACGCGGTACTCGCCCGGGGGAATCGAGGGAACCTGGTCGAAGGTGATGGTCCCGGTGCCGGCGTTGGCGAAATTCTGCCAGGCACAGCAGAAAAAGTCGTCCAGGGGGCAGAAGCCCATTACGCCCGGGCAATTGGTCGGGTTCGGGTTCCAGGCGGTCATCACTTCCCAGCTGTTCTGATAATGAGCGTCCCCGCCCAGCGTGACCATCGGCGTGTTCCTGAAACCGGCCGGATTCGTCAGCAGAAAGGGATCGGACGCACCGGGATCCGCGTTGAAATTTATCATGATGGAATCGCCGATCCCGCCGAATGACGATGCCCCTACAATCATACCCGCCAATGTAAATGCCAGTGTCTTCCACATCTTCATCTTTTCTACTCCCTTCATCAATACAACTACTCCATCTCACACCATAAACCGACGAATCGGGTTATCAACGCGAGTCCGGGTAAAGCCAGACACCGGTGAAATAAATCACATACACCGTGAGATCCTTCAGGGGTACCCACTCGGCATGCCCGCCGAGATATACAGCATTGGCGCCTACGGGCTTCCTCTCGTCGTCGTCGTGGTTGACCCACCACTTCACGGCATGGGGCGGAAACGGTCGGCCGTTTGCCATATCGCTGAAAATGAGCCAATTCGGATCATCGTCTCCACGATGCGGTGTATTCGGCCATTTCCGACGATCCCGCCTGATATACGAGGCGTATCCGGACGTGTGGGATTCACCCCTTGCCCACTCCCCTTCCTCCTTGTTCACATAGCCGCCGCTTGGACAGAAAAACACTTTGTCGAAGCCAACCCTGTCATACTCCTGCTTGACTTCACGGAGGGGATCCACGCCGATAATTTTGCTTGCTCCGAAATAGGGCATCAACGCGACCCAACCCGGTCCCGCCCCGTAATTGCTCCCGTACACATTGCCCGAGTAAGGATAGTTGGGTGACCACGGCGCGGGGAGATCATTGTCATGGTCCAAGGCGTACGCGCTGACGGCCAGGCCGTGCTGGCGAAGATTGGTCATGCAAAAGGCACGCCGTCCTTTCTCGAGTGCGTCCTTCAAAGCCGGCATCAGTAGCGCAGCCAGAATGGAAATGATGGCAATCACCACCAGAAGTTCGATGAGTGTAAAGCCCCTCTCACTGTGCCCGCGGATTTTCAAGCCAAACATTCTCCCTATGTCCGAAAAACCATGCCCATAAAACACAGCTATTTTATTCTAGATGGGTCTGCACGCGAGTGCAAACAAAACTGCCCTTTATTTGTCAATGTTTTTGAAGTGTGCGCAGCCCGGTTGCAGTGCGCCAACGGCGCATCCTCACCCTAGCCCTGTTTGAGAAACCTTGACCCGAACCTTGTCGATTCGACCCGCCGTGGCAGATTCGACAAGATTCGGGACAAGGAGCCCGACAAGGAAAGGTTTCTCAGAATGAGTTTGTTTCCGATGACGAACCGAAAACCAAGAGTTCCATGCCGCAACGCGAAGAATCTTGTGATGCGAGCACCAGTCTTCGCTCCGCTACGGCTTGGCACCCGAGTGGGAAGCATGAGCGCGTAAGGGCATGCCAGTCGGAGTAAATATTCTATCGCGTATTGGTTGTCAGTATACGCCTACCTACTTGACGTAGATCATATTCGCCGCATAGATCGATTTTCTCCCGCCGGTGTCGACGGCCTGCGCACGGAAGATGACCATCTCCCCGGCCCTTGTCTGGAATTTCACTTCATAGGGCACCATATCGTCTTCGGCCGATTCCCAGTCAGAACCACCGTTGATGCTTTTCCCGAAAATCACTTTGGCGATGGCGCCGGAATCCGATACTGCCCGGGCAGTGAGCTGGATCTCTCCCGCCGCGTATTCGCCGCGATCCTCAACCGGTTTCCCCTCATGCAGAAGCTCCACCCCGGGCCAGCCCTGGGCCCTACGAATGTCGTTGGCCGCGTCGCCGAAACCGTCCCATCGGCCATCCCCCTTGCTGACGCCATTCGTGTCGACCAGCGCGACTGCATAACCCGCCGCGTAGTTGTAGAGAAACACGGTGAACCCATCGGCTCCGAAGGCATACGCGGCGATCATCTCCTCGTACACATCCAGGTAGGTTGTCCTGTCCTTCAACCACTCCTGGACCGAATCGTTACAGGGGCCGAAACCGTAGTAATTAACATTTTCGCACTTCGGCGCAATCCACCCTCCCAGTGAGCCGGGTAGCGCCACCAGGGTCATTCCGTCATGGCCAATCTTTTTCGCTTCGGCAACACGCTCGACGACCCGATGGCTGTTCACGCAGATCGTCGCCCCGATGCTGCAGGTGGCCTTCTTCTGATGCAGGTCGTACCACGGAGGATCACAATGATTGATCGTGGCCACTCGCGACGGGTTGAACTGGTGGTAGATATCCGCCCATGTCCGGATGAAATCCCGCTGATCCGCCGTCTTTCCGTCGCCGCATTCCGGCTCGTCCGCCATGACATGCCCCAGGATAACATCGCCGACGTACTCGTCATTCCATAGATACCCGTCCCACCGGCCCGTCAGTTCTTCGATTTCCGCCACCAGGTCGGCCGGTTTCCACAGACCGGGCCCGGGATACTCATAAGAGT
>CAUZRT010000118.1:0-9758 GCA_963582235.1 Lentisphaeria bacterium | reverse complement strand
CCTCGAAACCGCCGCCCCTCGACCACAGCGAACTTGGAGAAATGCTGGCCACCGAGATCCAGATCAAGTCGTACGAGCATGTTTGAATTCTGTGGCATGACGGTCGCGAGGAGAACGCGCCGCTGGAAGATGGCGATCAACTGTATGTCAACATGCGTGCCGATCTCGACTATCTGCGCGGCGCCAGCGAGCGCCCGCCGAATCGACTCGTCGATACGCGGCCTTTCGTGGAATTCTATGACTTGGCGTTGATCGCTGCCGAGCACATAACAGCGGTTGACGACGCGTGCATTGTGCGTTTCGAACCAGAGCACGGGCTCGAGACTGTTGCCGTGCGGGAGCTGGCGGTGGTTTCAGGACGAATTTCCTCGCAGCGAACGTTTCCCGAGTGAACAGGGAGTCCCCTGGGGGGTGGCCGGCGGGTGTCACGGATCGTCGATCTCGAGCGGCTTGACAGCGTCATCGACAGCATGGTCTCGGCATCGGGCTATAGTGACCCGCCACTCTGTGGAGGCGACGTCTGATTTTCCGCCGCGGCGTGGCGGGCCACTCTTCGGACGCCAATCAAAGATTCCGCTCATTCTTCTGCCGCTGCTTTCAGCTCGGCATAGGTCACACGTCCGTCATAGAGCGCTTTGCCGACAATGACTCCGGTAAGATTCGATCGCTGGAGCGCCACGAGCCGACGTATATCGTCCCCGCACCCAATGCCGCCGGATGCAATCACGGCAGCTTTCGGCACAGCATCACACATGACGGCCATGGCTTCGAGGTTCGACCCGGTGAACATGCCGTCGCGGCTGATGTCCGTATAAATTACTGTTCGCAGCCCCTGGGCGAAGAGCTGCGTGGCGAGGGACACCGCATCAATGGTTGAATCCTCTTGCCAGCCGTGAATGGCGACGCGACCGTTCCGCGCGTCGATGCCTGCAACCAGTTCGTCGGTATCGAAATCCTTCAGCAATGTGGCGGCCAACTCCGGATCATCTACGAGGACGGATCCGAGAATGACGCGTGCGACGCCGGCGTTGTGCGCGGCTTCAATGTCGGCAGTCGACCGGATACCGCCACCCAGTTCACACTGGCATGACACGGTCCTGCAGACCTCGGCGATCGAGTCGAGATTCCGCGGGCTACCGGCCTTGGCGCCATCGAGATCAACGATGTGAATCAGTTCTGCTCCCGCCTGATCCCAGGTTCGACCCATCTCGAGGGGCGAACTATCATAAACTGTTTCTCGCTCGAAGTTGCCCTGCTGGAGGCGCACACACTTGCCGCGACGGATGTCGATTGCAGGAATGACGCGCATATTTCAGGGTTTCCGCCAGCGGCGGACCATGTCGAATGACATGGCAGGGTAAAGGTGTTTTAGACAGCAAGACGATCCGGAAATAATTTTCACTCCAACATTCCCTTGGTCGTCGGCAATCCTTTCTCGCGGGACTCCAACTGCGTTGCCCGGTCGAGGGCTTTTGCGAAGGCCTTGAACACCGCTTCATGAATGTGATGCGCCTCATCTCCGCGGATGACGTCGATGTGCAGGTTCAGCATCAGGTTATGCGTTAATCCCTGGAAGAACTCGTGAAAGAGTCGGATGTTAATTCCGTTGATCTGGTTGACGGGGCACTCGACGTTGTAGGACAGATGTGGCCGTCCGGACAGGTCGATGACAACACGGGCCATGGTCTCATCCATGGGGAGGATGAAAAAACCGTAGCGGCAGATGCCCCGCTTGTCGCCGAGTGCTTTACGGATCGCCGTTCCCATAACAATACCGAGATCCTCCATCGTGTGGTGCGCATCGACGTCGAGATCGCCACTGGCCTTGATGTCAAGATCGAAGAAGCCGTGTTTCGCGAACAAGGTCAGCATGTGATCCATGAAGGGGATGCCGGTGTCCAGCGTCGACGCACCCGTGCCGTCGACATCGAACGTCATCTTGATATTCGTTTCGGTCGTCTTACGTTCTTCGGTAGCTTGTCGTCGCGATTTCATTGATCGATATTCTCCGACGATGCAAGGTCGCCGGGGTTTTGGGGCGCGCATGCAGACGTGGATCGTTACGGAGTTGGCTGCTCTTTGGGACGAAGTTAATTCCGAGGCGGGACTTGCACTACTAACCTCCTTCACGATGATTCCGATTGCAATATTCTCATCGAAAAATATTTTGAGAGGTACGAGATGGCACGAAGACCATCATTACCGAAATTCGGCGCGCATATGAGTGTTACGGGCGGTTTCGACAAGGCCATCGACCGTGGCGAGGACTGCGGTTGCGACACGGTCCAGATCTTCACAAAGAGCAACCGTCAGTGGAAAGCGGCGCCGCTCGAGGGCGCGGATATCGATACCTTTCTCGAACGTAAAGATAAAACGCGTATCACGCCGATCTTCGCGCATGCGGCATATCTAATCAATTTGTGCTCCGAATCCGTGCCGACGCGCCGGCAATCCGTCAAGGCGATGATTGATGAATTGCAGCGGGCCGCACGCTTGGAACTGCCGTTTGTTGTACTGCATCCCGGCAGCCATGGCAGCCAGGGTGCGAAGCGCGGCCTGCAACTCGCCGCCGACAATCTCCGGCGAGTTTTCGACGGGACGTCCGACTGTGCCGTCCGCATCGCATTGGAAACCACGGCAGGGCAGGGGACGGCGCTCGGCGCGCGATTCGAGGATCTGGCCGAGTTGCATGAGCGCATCGATGCGGAGGAACGGCTGTGCGTCTGTCTGGACAGTTGTCATATATTTGCCGCCGGCTATGAACTGCGCGACGAGAAGAGTTACAAGGCGACAATTAAGGAATTCGATCGGGTGGTGGGCCTCCATCGCCTCCATGCGATTCACCTGAATGACAGCAAGAAACCGTTCGCTGAGCACAAGGATCGGCACGAGCATATCGGCCAAGGGCAGATCGGGTGCGATGGATTCCGATTCATCGTCAATGACCGGCGGCTACGCAAAATACCGATGGTATTGGAGACGCCGAAGGGCGATGACAATGCCGACGACAAAATGAATCTCAAGACCCTACGCGGGTTGGTGAAACGGTGAGGCTTGAATTTAACCGGCTCCGCCGGGGCTCTGATTCTCCCGTACGGTAGGACATAAAGGAACGAAAAGGAAGAAAATGGCGAGTATTTAATTCATTCCAATCTTTGCCGGGTAGGATAAATTCCCGGTATGCCGACACTCGGCGTCCTCCGCCAATGGCGGCAAATCCTGGTCCTGCCTGACTCAGTCCTCGTGCCTCTTCCCTGCCTGCCGCTGTTCTATTTTTTTGGGTCGGTTCCTTGCCCCTGAGCCTCCGGCATTTCGACTAGATCGAACTGCCGATGTCAATTCTTTTGCTCGTTGCACTGCCGGCATTGGGGTTTCTCTTTCTGCCCAGGCCATACTGGGAGTGGATTCTGGCGGCAGTCCCGGCGCTGCTGATCACGCTGCTGCATGTGACAGCGCCGTGGCGCAGCTACGAGGATCAGCTGTTTACAGAGAAATCGTTTGCCCATATCAAGGGCGTCGTTGTCGATGATCGGCTGCCGATCGAGGATTCGGTGAAGTGGCTGGAACCGCCACGATCTGTGGAGGTGCGGCTGACCCACCTTCGGTTCTCATCGGGAGAGGCATGGCGGCGCGCCCGCGGACGCGTCCTTAGCTCGATAACGCCGATGACCGGTGCCGATACGGTGTTTCGTTCACGGCGTGCGGCGCTTTTCATTTGCCCTGGGAGAGCGATCTTCCCGGCCCCATGAACTACCGGCATTATCTGCGCGTCCGCGGAATAACGCACATCTACAAAGCCGACACGCTGAGCGTCGACGAAGCCGGCATTTCCACTCGCCGCCGGATGGTTCGGGGTTTCTTGCGCCTTCGCGACCGCATGCTGACACGCATCGTTGAGCACATCGAACGTCCCGATGACCGTTACATCCTGGCGGCAATGACGCTCGGTTTTCGACAGGGCATGGATCGGGGCCCCATCGCGAGAATCTACCCGCGCAGCGGCATGATCCATCTTGTCGCCATCTCAGGCCTTCACGTCGGCGTTTTGTTTACCGTCCTTCTCCTGAGCTGATGCTGATGCGCGTGCCGTTTTCGTCGCGCTATTTCGCGGCGCCCGTGATCCTGCTGATCTATGTCTTTGCTACGGGCGCGGCGCCGTCCGCCATGCGCGCCTGGTTAATGCTGACCGTCTGGGCGGTTGGCCGTGGCCTCAAGCTGCCGGTGATGACGACGAACACGGTGATGTTTGCCGCCTTACTCCTTCTCCTTTGGAATCCGTTCTGCATCTTTCACTCGGGTTTTTAATTCTCGTTTGTCATCGTTCTCTGTCTGGTCTGGGGATGGCGTCAGGGGCAGCTGCTGATCAACTACATGTATGAGAAACGCATGTGGGTGCCGGTGCGGGCGGAGTCGCCGCCGACAGTGTTCGAGCGCTGCCGCACCGGGGTGTTTCATTCATCAGCATGACGACGGCGTGGCTCGGCGGTATCGGCCTGACGGCGTACTACAACAACATGTTTCTTCCTGCCGCGATTTTCACAAACATGATCGTCTGTACGTTGGCGTGGCTGATCATTTCGCTGACGGTGTTGAAACTGCTCGCGTCGTTTCTGATCGTGTTGTGCCCGGCGGTAGTTGCTGGCAAGCTGTTGATGTTGCCGCTTTCCTTCATGCGGCATCTGGCGGAATTCAGCGCTGTTTATGGCGGGGTCGTCATCGTGCCGACGCCGCCGCTGATCCTGACACTGGCATACTACGGCCTTGTCGCCGGCTTTTTTTCTGTCGGTCCGGCATGTACGCCGGACATTCATCGCGGGATTCATGGTCGCCTGCTGCATCGGTTTTCTGGTATGCCGCCATCAGTTTTACAATCCTGAGCCGTTTGTGCGAATGCTGGTGCCCGCCGACAGCATTGTACCGGTCATCGTCGTCAACCGTTCTGTTCGTTGGATGGAGTCCGTCTTGATCAACACCGGCAGCAATTACTTTGGTTACAGTCTCGCCGCCTGGCTTCGACACTGCGGTTATTCCCACATAGACACGCTGATTCTGCTTGACAATCGGAAGCGCTATTATGGCGGCCTGCCGAAAGTGATGGCGGTGGCGACTGTGGGGACGGCCGTCATCATTTCCCGGGATCGGCGGAATCTTGATGCGATCCGCCACGATCTTTGGTCGGCTGGCACCCGGACGCGGCTTTTTCTCAATGCCGAGACGGCTGCGTGGCAGGGGTTTCGCGTCCGTCAATCCGGCGACTTCGGTGAGCGGACATATCAATGTGAGACCGACGAACCGGGTGGCGGACAGCTACAGATTGACATTGCGGTCCGGCCGCAACGGCATACGGTGGTCAGCGTTCGCCGCCGGACAATCACGGGCCGGCTGATGGCTGCCAAAGAGTGGAAACTGCGGTACAGCGATCATGATCGTTTGATCGATGTAGATTGACAGAATACCAGATACCGAATAAACTTTGCAGGGGTTTCAGCGTATAACTAAATTAGGGCTCAGCACACTGGTTCTCTCAGGCGACAAGTGGTAAATTCGGGTGTTGAGTAGCGACCTTCAGTCCGCCGGCTGGCGGATCCTTGTCCTCAGTCCCGATCCGCAAGAGTTGGGATGGTCCTCATCCTCGGAGCGCGTCAACGCGATCTTCGGACGTAACAGGAAACAATAGGAATCGAGGACGAGGACGAGGACGAAGGACGATGTGAGTCGCACCACGTGATTGCGATCTGCCGGTCGGCGGACTCACGCGATACAGAACGTCCGTGCTCGGAAACGCGGACAGGAGAGAACAATCGTGTCGAGACGGAGGCGGGATACCGCGCTGCTCACGCTTCACGTTGGCCGATGCCCGAGCGGGAGCGGCGCGAAGCCAGTGCGGCAATCCAAATAAAACGGAGGGACAAGACATGAAGCGTTACATCATCATTACAACCCTGTGTGCGGCCGTAGTGGCCGGCGGCAGCGTACACGCGAGTATTACGAATCCGGACCCGGACATATTGAAGGATGCGGAAAAGGACGAGAAAGCGGAGCGCCGCGGCAAATTTCGGGTGCCGTACCGGAAGATCGATACCAACGGTGATCTGTTGATCGATGACGATGAGATCGAATCCGGATTCAACAAACGAATCAAGAAGATCCGGAAACGAATTAAGAAGATCCTGCACTGGCACGATTCCGATGGCGATGGGCAGTTCAACGAGGACAAACGGAGGGCATTCGAATCGGCACACGCCGAGCGGGCAAAGAAAGGGAAACGCAATCGCGACCTGCTTCAGGCCGATTCAAACGGGGATGTCAGTCTCTCCGATGAGGAGATTGTGGCATTCAAGGAAAAGTTTGTCGCGCGAATCAAGAAGCATAATAAGCGCTTGCTCAAGCAACACGACAGCAATGGCGACGGGAAACTCGACGCCGACGAAATCGCCGCCGCCAAGGAGAAAATGGAGAAGCGCCGCGAGCAGGCACGGGAACGTCGCGCCGCGAGACGCACGGAAGAGGAGTGATGGAAACGGTGGGGGGATCGAGCAGGCGCGTGTTGAAATCTCGATCGTATAAGAATTTAACTTTGCGTCAGAGCTCCGGCGAAGCCGGTTAACTCGACGCCTTACGTTCCGACCGCTTTGGTGAGGGCGGCGTGGAGATCTTCCTTTGACGTGACGCCGATGAACTGTTCGGCTATCTCTCCGTCCTTGACAACAAAGATCGCGGGAATACTGCGAATCTGAAACTTGCCTGCCAATTCCGGTTCGTCATCGATATTGACTTTGGCGAAACTGACCTTGTCGCCCATCTCCTGATCCAGTTCATCGATGACCGGCGTCATCATTTGGCACGGGCCGCACCATGGCGCCCAGAAGTCGATCAGCGTGACCCCCGAACTGGTCCTTTCTTCGAATTCCGCAGTTGTCAATTCTTGTACTGGCATAGGATCTCCTTTATAGACTTGGGTGTATGCTGACAGAACAACGTGAAAGTTCAACCAACTCCGTTGTGGCATGCCGCTCGCTGAAGCTCGTTAAAACTTCCGGGTAACGGGACCATCGATCAATCGCAGCGTGGCAATGGCCGCCTTCTCTGGGTCTGAGTCCCGGCTTTAGCCGGAAGTCTCTAAGGTGCTTTAGCACCGCTGAAATTTAACACACCTTTTCCCAAGTCTCATTTCAGACAAGCATGTTGTACTATTAATTTTCAACGGCGCTGAAGCACCTTAGAGACTTCCGGCTAAAGCCGGGACTCAGACGCGGGACCAGTCAGTGTCGCCCACTGCCGGCCTCAACACGGTTTAATGAACTTCTACGGGAAAACTGGTGGGACCGGCAGGACTCGAACCTGCAACCTACTGATTATGAGTCAGTTGCTCTAACCATTGCGCTACGGTCCCGGCACCAGAAGACAAACAAATAATATTTCTCGGAAGTCTCGCAATGTCAATGATAGAAATTTACTTCGCCGGTCAGATTCTGTAATCTACATCTTCCTTAAGTTCTAAATTCGGTCAGTACGGTTTATGAATAAACGGAGCTAATGTAAGGAGATTCGATTTCCAATCACAATGTCAAAGAAACATGTCAGTCATCAGCAACTGATCAGCCGGAATCGTTATCGGAAGAGGCCATGGAGAAAAAAGAGGTTGCGGTGCTTGGGAGCAACGGCATGTTGGCGACTGACATAAGGCAGGCGCTGGCAGCGCGGGGATACGCCGTTTTGCCCTTTTGTCGTCCCGATTGGGACATAACGCGTACGGACGATGTCAGAGTTGCAGCGGCGTCTGCGCCAGTGATCGTGAACTGTGCGGCCTATACCCAGGTGGATCGGTCCGAATCTGATACGGACCTCGCTCACTACGTGAACGCGGTGGCTACCGGCGAGCTCGGACGTTGGGCGGCGGACCATGGCGCCTACGTCGTTCACTTCGGCACCGACCACGTCTTCGACGGAGATCAGACAAGGCCGTACGCGGAAGACGACACGCCGTGTCCGGTAAACGCGTACGGTCAAACAAAACTAGAAGGTGAGGAACGGCTGGTTGCGAGTGGATGCGATTATCTGATTCTGCGGCTTGAATGGACATTCGGTTGTGGAGGCGAGAACTTTCTATCAAAAGTCCTGCGCGCCGCCGCGGAACATGACGAAATCCGCGTCGTCGACGACCAGACCGGCGCCCCGACGCCGACCGTCGACGTCAGTAACGTCGTTTGTGATCTGCTGGAGCGGCGGACGACTGGACTCTACCACTTTGCAGCCAACGCGTATGCGACGCGATTCGAAATTGCCGAATTTGTCGCTTCGACCCGAGGCCTGAACACCAGAGTGCTCCCATGCGGCAGCGCGGAGTTTCCGTCAGTCGCACGACGGCCGTTGAATTCAATGTTCGATTGCTCGAAGATCGACGGCCTGTTGCCGTGTGGTCGACGGCATTGGCGTGACGGCGTCAGAGAGTATTTGAGGAATGGTTAGTGATGGCAGATGCGAGAACAATTCTGGTGACGGGCGGCTGTGGGTTCATAGGCAGCAACTTCGTCAAGATGCTCGTTGCCGAGGAACCGTCGGTGACGATTGTGAACCTCGATGCACTGACGTACGCGGGCAATTTATCCAATCTTGCTGAGGAACTCGAGAATTCGCGGCACCGCTTTGTCCATGGCGATATAAACGACCGCGATCTTGTGAGCGAGCTGATCCGGAACGACGGCATATCCGGCATCATCAATATCGCTGCCGAAACGCACGTGGATCGTTCGATCACCGAGCCGGAGGCATTTGTCACAAGCAACGTGCTCGGCACGGTGAGTCTGTTACAGGAAGCACATGCGAACGGTATCGAGCGATTTCTGCAGGTCTCGACGGACGAGGTATACGGCGATCTTGGCGCCGATGGCATCTTTCGGGAGGATTCACTGATTCGCCCGAATTCGCCATACAGTGCAAGCAAGGCGGGGGGTGATCATTTTGTCCATGCGTATCACCACACCCATGGTTTGAACACCGGAATTACGCGTTGTTCAAACAACTACGGCCCGTATCAGTTTCCTGAGAAAATGATCCCGCTGATGTTCAACAACGCGCGGGGGGACATACCGTTGCCGGTATACGGCGACGGCCTTCAGGTTCGAGATTGGCTGTACGTCGACGATCACTGCCGGGCGATCTGGGCGGCGTATTGCCATGGCCGGCCGGGGGAGATCTATAATGTCGGCGGCGGCAATGAGATGACAAATCTGGATGTGGTCGGCCTGATACTGGGTTATCTGGGCAAGCCGGAATCACTCGTTCAGCACGTCACCGACCGGCCCGGACACGACCGCCGGTATGCCATCGATGCCGGAAAGATCGAGCAGGCCCTGGGGTGGGGTCCTGTGGTCACCTTCGAAGTGGGGATTCGGAAGACTCTGGACTGGTATGCGTCAAATCAGGAATGGTTGGATAGTATGACATCCGGAGCCTACCGGACGTACTACGAGGAGATGTATGCGGGGAGAGGGCGGGGGGAGGGTTGAAGTCGTAGCGTAGCGGAGATCCCGCCGCGGCGGGAGGGAATGGTGGAGTAGCGCTAGTTGTTCGTGCCGACCTCACGTTCGTCTTCATGGACCACCTCGACGTTTTCCGGATCGACTTTGGATGAGTTCTCTGAGTTTGCCATGATGCAGGAATATAATTTCGTCTTGGGGGCAAGCTCTGGCGACGGCCCGCGGAATCGGCGATGCTACGGGGTGCCGTGGGGCCCTGCCAGGGTAGACACGATCACG
>CAUZRT010000117.1:0-9758 GCA_963582235.1 Lentisphaeria bacterium | reverse complement strand
ACATGTCGTTGATGAACAACTCGCGACAATCTGTACCCCGCGACCACCGACTCGAGCCCTACACCGGCGCCGATAACGAGAACCGACCGGTTCATCACCCAATCTACATCCGCCAGGAGGTAAGCGACACAGTCGTTTCGTGACGGGCCAGGTACGATCGTAGAAATCGTCGACACCTGCATCGATGTCGGCGATTATCCGGCTCTCGATCGTTGGGTGATCCAGATTCAGACGGTGGAATGTGTCGCCGCCGATGCGCACGCGCCGCCATAGTGATGATTCTATCGATGGCGGCATGGAAAGTAGTTCGTGGTGCGTAAAGAGTGTTGGGTCTTGAGCTTCGGATGTCCAGAAATCTTAATCTCTCCTCCTAAATATCTCAGCGCGAGGCGTGGATTAAGAGGAGTGATTAAGATCTCCGTTCCAACCTGCCAAAGCTGGCAGCGCCAGAACCTCCGCAATCGGCAATCCCCAATCCCGCTTCCACCCGCCACCGCCTATTCATTCCCCGCGCGTCGTAGCTCGCGCCTTGACTCGGCTTTCCAGGCTATCGTGCAGCTGCGATATTCTTGGAATCGCGTTGTTTCGATATTGAAGCTGCAGCTGTTCGGCCTTGCGAACCCATGGCAGAGCCGTTTCGTATTCGCCGGCGCGCCAGTAGGACAGTCCCATGGAATAGTTGTACTGCACCTCGACCACCTGCTTCTGCGTCTCGAACGTCAACCGCTCCCAATGCTGACGAACCGTCTCGAACTCCGCTCGTGCACCCTCCCAATTTTGCCGTGCCAACTGGATATTTCCGCGTCGAATATAGAGATTCGGCGTTACACGCTTATTCCGGGTTTGGTCGGCCTTCTCATACTGCTGCCAGGCGAAGTCACGGAGTTCCCGGTTGAACGCAACCGTGCGAACACCGCCCCGCTTCTCATCCCATTCTGCCAACATCGGTTTGAGACGCGAATCGCCCGTCCAGAACGCCATGGAAAATCTCCGATCGTCTTCGGGAACATCCGCCCAGCTACTCAATGCGGTCTCAATGGAATCCGCCGCGTCCTGAAAGTGTGAACCGAGATATTGAAGATTGTTCACCTCCTCCGACTTTTGAGCAGCAGCAAACCAGATCGAACGCGGGTCATTCCACTCGGCGAGATAATCCAAGGTTGCTTTTGCCCAGCACCCCGCCACGCCGAGGATGAGAAGTCCGGCGCTCCACATTCCGCGTCGGCCGAATTGACGACCCGCCGTGAATGCCGCCCACGCAATCAGGATCGTCAGTGGTACCGACGGAAAGAAAAGGTAGCGGTCAGCAACGGGGTGAACGAGTCCCAGAGTCTGTGCCGGAAGCAACCCGATAACGACCCAGAAACCAAGCGTCAACGGCAGTGATACCGCACACCACCGTGGCAGCACCACGGCCCCCACGAAAAGCAACGGAAGAATCCAGAATACCGCCTTGATCGCTATCGCCGCCCCGGCATCCGGACGCTCACGGTAGATGACGTAATCCCCGAAACCGCACATAAGCCATAGGCTCTCCACCACCGACCGGCTGATAACGTACAGATCGAAATCGTAACCGGCGTACGGTTGCATATTCATGGTCATGAATGAAAAGAACCCGACAAGTACCACATACGGGATTTTGTCAATGACGATCCGCCAATCCATCCGCCCCTTGAGAAAAATATCGAAAACGAACAGCTGGACCGGGACGACAGCAACGGACTGCTTGCCGCCGAGCCCAAGCAGAAAACAGGCAAGCGACAGGCCGTACCAAAACCATTGCCGGCGCCCACGGTTGCTGTAAAGGACGTAGAACATCATCGTCGGCAGTGCCAGAGCTGCCGCGACGAGATCCTTGCGGCTCGAAATCCAGGCCACCGCTTCCACATGTGCGGGATGGACAATGAAAAGAACAGCGGCCGCCGCCGCGATCAAACGACTGCCCAGAAATACAGTTGTAAAAAGATAAACAAAGGCAGCGACAACCCCGGCCCAGATGTTGCTGGAGAGATGATAGGTAGCTGGATTCAGACCCCCGAACAGGTAATCGATCATGTAGGACAGAATATGAAGCGGACAATAATTCGCGAAATAAGATTCCGTCAGAATGAAGCCCAGATTGCTCAGGCTCACGTCCTTGATCCAGGGATTCTCGACAACGTAATTGGGGTCATCCAGCATGAAAAATCCCAGGCCCAGGTCTGGCAGGTAAAGGAGACACGTCCCCCCGACCATAGCCACGGCCAGTACAGCATCGATGTACCACGGGCCCGCGATCCTGTGCCGGTGGGCCTTGAGCGCAGGCCAAGCCGACAGCGGGAACGGACGCGGCCGCCCCGGTTTCCGCGAACGCCGCCCGGCGCCCGGCGTGGCGACTGGTCGCTCTCCCGCCTTACCCGACGCACAGCAGTCTCGATAGATCCGGCCGCTGCCGCAAGAACACGGCGCATCAGGTTTTGGTCGTTTGCGATTGGACATGGATCGACCCAACCCCGCTGACGTGCCCAGCAGGGGATGGTGACATGAAGCGCCCCGCATGCGGGATTGCCTCGACCGCTTGGTTCTCTGCCGATGGCAAAAGCCGCGAATGCCGAACGTCGACGACACTCGTGTTCCGTCTTCGCATGCAGTTCCGTAGCCCTACGGAGAAGGCGAATGTACCGATTTTTCCGCCGATTCGCGAGACTAGCCTTCGTCCCGAATGCGGGACTTCGGCCCGGCCCGCGAAAACGGTGTACGACGACGCGAGACGATTGAACTTCGTGCCACCTCTTCGTTTCCAGAAGAATGATGGTAACCGGCTTCACACGCTCACATCGGCGGTACCGCACGGTCCGGCTGCCGGACCGGAACGTCTTCCAGCAATGCGAGAACATCCGGTATATCGGCAACCTCCAGCAACCCGAAACACATCGACGTGACCACATCTTCGAACGGCAGTTGCCACTCGATGAACCGCCGCAGTTTTCCCGGCAGTCTGTTCAGTGTCAGACCGCAGAAGGCACCCGGCTCCAGAGCGGCCGCCAGCAGCGCCGTTAAGCTGCAGTTCCGGCCGTCCGCATGCAACTCTACTTTCGCAGCGCCCATCACACGCTTGATGTAGCGACGACAAGCAAGCAGCTGGGCGACGCGAATACCAAGAAGGCGCTGCCCGGTGCAGTCTATAATCATAAGATGTTGCGGATCGCTCCGATTCTCACCCGTACCCAGAATGTCTACCACGACTGTCGAACCCGACCGCGATGGCGCTGTTCCTGAGTCCGCACACGCCTGACGCCCGCCGTCGGCGATAACCAGCGTTGTACGGTCTGACGCAACGTCTCGCCGGATGCTCGCCGGGAGCTTCCATGGACCCGTGCGGACGACGATGTTTGCAACCCGTGCATCTTTTGCGAGCCGGGGTCCACTTGCCCGATATGTCGGCAGTCGAAGGACAGCAGTGAGCCGGTGGCGCAGGTCGCGGCGCCCGCGCGCCGTTCGGGGTAGACGCCGCTGCGTCTCGAACTTCGTGACCCGTTTCATAGCTAGGGCCACAACCGATTTATGGCTGGACGGCAACCCGATATTCAATTCTGGTTCCGTGTAAAGCTCCGCTTCATACGGTAAATCCGCTTCCGGTGAGTCCAACATGAAATGCCGATTCAGGAATCGGTACAACTGCGATCGATTGTCGGCCTCGTAGTTGTGTGTACCCGGATCCGTGTTGTTGTAAGTCTGAAAGCGAGCGGCTGCCTTCATGGCCCGGAACGTCGGCCGGACCGCATCGAATATGATCGGCTTTGCCCGATCCGTGCGAAAACAGCAGTCATCTTCAGCATTGAGAATCAACAATGTCGGCCGCGGCGCCAGCATCGCCGTCATTGTATCGTAGTCGGCCACCGTCAACATGTCCGGCGGCGTTTGCTCGAGGTCGCCGATATCCTCGAGACATCCGACACGCGCCCGCACCGACGTGTACCCGGCGACCGGCACGCTGACCGTTATTCGCGGATCCAATGCGGAGAGTATGATGGTTTGCCACGCGCCACCGGAGAGTCCGGTCATGGCAACGCGCGAGGCATCGGCATGGGGATGATTGAGTAACACGTCCAGTCCCTTCTTCATGGCCAGGTAATGCAGACCGACGCCGGCCTGCCCGGTCCAGTCGAGATAGGCAAATTCATTATGCCGGGCGTCGCTCTCGAGTTCGCCCATTCCAATGAACTCGAAACTCAACGCGATCATCCCGCGTTTCGCCAGGTTGATGCAGCGGGCCTGCTTGTATTCCGCAGCCTTGCCGCCGGGATGATGCCCGTTCGGATTCAAGACGATCGGGACCGGCTCAGTCACACCGGTAGGCTCGTACAGCAACGCGGGAATCCAGTAATTGGCCTGCGCTTCATAGCGCAACTTACGGATTGTGTAACTGCGGTGCGGTCGCAGTGTCGATCCCCAGACGACGCGCGGCTTGCCCCGGACAGCCGCCATCGGATAGCCGCGGAGGTAAACCTTGCCAAGGGCGTCCCGCTGCAGGCATGGAATCTGCCGGCGCCACGACGCTGCCGCCGTCGGCGCACGGAATCGCGGTATGTTTGCCAATAGAAACTTTTTCACCTGCTCCGCGCCTGCATCGCCAAGCAATCGCCTCTGCACTGCCGTATTCCACTTCATCTTTGGATCAACCCTTCTTAGTTCATCGTATATAAATTTATTTTTTGACACTCAACAGGACTTCACTCGTAATCGAACCCCCGCCTCCCCCTACGGGAGGTCGGGGCGAGTACGAGTATACCTTTCGCTCTGCCAAAATCCTCTCGCGTAGAAAGCGCTACGGAACATTGTGTACGCTATTAATGCGACCAGAACGTCACGAATGAGCCGTCCCGCATGCGAAGATTGGCTCGATTCGATTGTTCTCTCCTAAAGTCCTGATTCGAGGCTCACCGACTGTTCGTGTCCCGTCTTCGCGCCCCATATTAGTGTCCCGATTTCCGATTCGCGAGACGAAGAGGGTGCACAAAGACACTGGACGATTGAACTTTGTTTCCTGTTTTCGCGTCCGGATTTCGTCTTTTACCGCGAGTTGACTCTTAGTCCGCCGGCTGGCGAATTGCCTCATTTATCGTGAGAAAACAAATTTCTATTCGGGGTCGTAGTTGAGAAAAACCAGACTGCAATCCTCACATCAAACCGCCTCGTAACTCGGCTCGTTCCACATGGAGCCGGGCGTTCTGAGCTGCTTCCCCGCGAAAATGGTCTTTGTGTTCGGCCGGTCAACCCAGCGAAGCCTGCCGCCTTTGCCGCAACATAGCCGGTCTCCATGGGATTCCTAACATTGCGAGCATGCCATCCCCGGTACCTTGCTGCCAAGTGGCGTGTGCTCACTAACGGATTCAGAAACTCACCTCCTGCGTTTACACTTCGACCACATATACCTGCGGATCGCCGCTACAGTCGGAAGTATAGACGACACGGTCTCCCGAGTCATTGAACGCCGGATGCGGATGCGTCCATTGCGGGCCGTAGACCGAATCGACCTTCATCTCCATCCAGCTCAATTCCTTACCAGCCGCGCCACGAATGGATGCCCACACTTCCGGGCCGGCTGCGAAGTCCTCTTCCCACTGCGTGCCCTGGCATGTCGCCTCCGGATAACAGAGTACATCTTCGACGCCGGTCTCCGCATCGATCAGCAACAGCCCGCGGTCCGGGTGGTTAGTGTCGGCAACGATCCGAGTGCCGTCCCGGTTTGAAGCCATGTGCCAGGCATTGGTCTTGGCGATGGTGTTGATCTCCCGATCGTGAATGTTCAAACGGCAGAGACGGTTGGGCCAGATCGTAAAGATCAGGTCGTCCGTGGGTCCGAGAAATGATTCGTGGACGATGAACTCCCGCGGATCATTCTCGTACAGACACACGTTGCCGGATCCGTCGCGCTGTATCAGCCACAGCCGCGGTCGCGGATCGCCGGCATATTCAATAATCTCAGGGTTGGTCCGATGAAACTGGGGATGGATGATCTTCATGTCGGTTTCAAAGATCGCCCTGCCCTCGCGCGCCTCGATATCGACAATCAAGAGGCCGTGCTTGCCGTCCCGCCTAGCCGCGCTCACAAGCCACCGACCGTCCGGGCTCGGGCTGCATTCGCCGACGCTGGCGCCGGTAATCTCAGCCAATCGGTCCTCCTCGAGACTGTCGACGTCGAGTTGCCACACTTCACCGGCCGGTGTCGTGTAGAAGAGCAAAGCACCGTCGCAACTGAAACATGGCGAGAACGCCTGTATGCCATCGCCTGCCGTCAGACATTGGGACGTCTTCGATGCAAAATCGAACAGCGCCAGTTGCGCACCGCCGCCCCGGTGCGTGACAAAAGCCACATGCTCCGGATGCCCCGGCCGAAACGACGGATTAAGAAAGAAGAAACTGTGGTTGATCGAAGCATCAGCCGTGAGCTGATGAATGCGGGCGCCCGTCCTCTCATCCCGCAGTGCCCGGTACTCATTCGGTAATTGCTCGCCTTTGTTCATACGAATTCCCTCGATGTCATGAAAATGTTAATCAGTGGCTGATAGAAAACCCTTCGGCGGAGGGCCACCGTTGCTCCAAGGGGGTCCGTCCGATCTGAGTTTAAGACTGGAGCAACTTGGTCGGCTACTGGCGACCTCTTTCACCGGGCCCCCGCCGCAAATCGGAAATCGCGGGTTTTCGGTGTAGCCAGTAATTAGAACTCATCGTACGAGTACCGGTTCACCCCAGCAGATGGCGCCGTACAGCCAGCCGGCCTCGTAGTTCCGTAGGACAACAAGCGCCAAACGTTCGACACCCGTTATGTCGACGTCGAAACTGTAGACCGTATCGCCGAAGCGCACGTTTTTTTTCTCTGCCAGAAGCCGACCGTCGCCCAACACCAGGAACGTCGGGTTCTCCGCATATTTCCGATCGGGGCTGATGGTTCTCGGCGCCTTCAGAATCAATACTAAACTTCGTGCGGAAGCGACGAAATCGTCCTCGTGTACTATAACTGACAGCCGATTCGATCCACTGCCCTAGTCCGAACAACTGATGTTTCCGGCCGATGGCCAGCGGTTTGTCGTTGAGACTGCGGTTAATGCGCAGCGGCTCCCGTACCGTATCGATCTGATCCGGCCTGAGCTCGGTCAGCCGGACACTGTCGCCTTTGATCGGCATCACCCGATGTTTAGGATATGACCGCGATTACGTCTGCGACCGCCGCGACGCCACCGCTGCATAGCGGACCGCATTGTGCCAGCCCCAGTATTCATCGAAAAAACCGACATCGAGAAACGTCTCGAAGCCGCGACTGCGATCGCCAAAGACACAGAAATCTAACCACTGGTAGTTGTCCATCGGCTTCTGTGCATGACTCGGATATCGGACATTTGTCTTTCCGCTGCGGAATCCGCAACCCGCTTCGTAAACCCAATCGTGAACGCAATCGATCTAATCCCCTGTCGTGAACTCTGGCGTGAACCTAAATCGGTCCGGTATTCGACTGGGTTGTTCCGCGTGAGGGGGATCCGCCGTTGACGGAACGACGGGGTTTGTCTCGTATGGCGACAGTTACATAAGGATCGGCTGCAAACAGGCCCTAACTCAGTGAGCCGCGTTCTCGCCCCGGCCGCACAAAAATATCTCCATGGCTTCGATAAGCCCCGGGATCGTATACTTCGCAGCGACAACGTGCACCGGCAGCCCGAGTCCGCGGGCAGTCTTTGCGGTCGCGGGCCCGATGACGGCGACAACCGCGGAGCTGATGGCAACATCGGGTTGATCCGTCTGCAGCCAGGCCACAAAATTCGTCACCGTCGACGAGCTTGTGAAGGTCAGAAAATGGAGCGCAGGCAGGATTTCGTCGAGATCATCCGGCCGCGATGCGGGCAGCGTTTGATAGACCGTGACACGGTCGATAACGGCGCCCGCATCCCGCAAGCCATTGGTCAAGGTGTCTCGCGCAATGTCGGCCGTTGGAATCAGAACGCGTTGCCCAGCGACATCACCGAGGGCATTGATCAGGCTTTCGGCGATGTGCTCTTCCGGCATGATGTCGATATGAATTCCACGCTTTTCAAGTTCAGCGGCCGATGAAGGGCCGATCACGGCAATGCGATTCCGTTCCAGCGATTTATCGGGGTATGCACAACCCGCGATGTCATTCAAGAAATGCCGGACACCGTTGGCACTGGTGAAAACGATCCAGTGATAAGTCGCCAGGTTGTCAATGGCGGCGTGAACCGGCGCCTTGTCCGCAGTGGGCACGATCTTCACAGTCGGCAGTTCGACGGGTATGGCGCCCCGCCCCCGCAGGCGTTCGCCGAACCCCTGGTCCTGTCCCGATGCCCGGGTAATAAGCACCCGTTTACCGGCTAAATTTTGAGTCCCTTCCATTACGAATCCCCCAGCAGCTCTCCCGCACCGGCCGCCAGCGCTTTCTGCGCCAACGCCTGTCCGATGCGTGCGGGTTCGCTCCGTCGTCCGCACTCCTGCAGGCGAATCACAGGGCGCCCGTCACTGCCGGCCACCAACCCGCAAAGCCCCAGATCGTCACCCTTGATGACGGCCAGGGCCGCAACGGGTGTCTGGCAGCCGGCGCCCAGGGCTTCCAGGAATGCCCGCTCAGCGAATGCCGAGGCGCGTGTATCAGCGTCGTTCAAACGCCGCAGCCGCCCGAGGAGATCGGTGTCGGCGGCGCGACATTGCACGGCAATCACGCCCTGGCCCGGCGCCGGCAGCATAACTTCGTAATCGAGGATCTGCGTGACATGGTGCTCCAGTTTCACGCGGCGCAGACCGGCCATTGCCAGGATGACAGCATCATACGGACCGTCGGCATCGAGACCTTTGCCAATGCGCGTGTCGACATTGCCACGAAGTGACACGATCTCGAAGTCAGGCCGGACGGCGAGAAGCTGCGCCCGCCGCCGCAGACTGCTGGTGCCGACCGCGGCGCCTTCGGGAAGCGTAGCGAGCGACTGCCGGCTGCGGCTGATCAGGGCATCTCTGGGATCCGCCCGCGGTAGATAGGCGCCAATCATCAGCCCCGGCGATGCCGCCACCGGCAAGTCCTTCAAACTGTGTACCGCGACGTCGAACCCACCATCACGCAGACCGGCCTCCAGTTCCGCGGTGAACACGCCCTTGCCGCCGATTTCCGGCAGCGGTTTCTCCAACTCCCGATCGCCCTGGGTGCGAACGATCGTTGTCTCGAGGCGCAGCCCCGGGTCGTGACGCTGCAACAATTCAGACGTGATGGCTGTCTGAGAAAGTGCCAGCGCACTGCCCCGTGTACCAAATCGTATGAGTCGGTCTTTGGTCATTGTTCAGCAAGATTCCGGCGCTGTCGGTTTTGGCAATACGGGAAACATATCGTTCTCGTCCTCGTCCTTCGTCCTCGCGCGCCTCGCCGAAGCCGAGGACGACTAAGTTTCAGGAGAGTAAAATCTGTGTGAAACGAACCCGCCTTGTGCCGGCCACTCCTCACTTGCGCTCAGGTCACCCCACTTCGTCGGGGCTTTTGATCCGTGATTCGTAATCGACCCATTCGTAATCGATCACGGGTGAAGCGCTGCTAGGCGCCAAAACAATTTCTATACGATCGAGTTAAGCATAGGTGACGATGCCGGCGAAATCAAGAACGGCACTGGGAATTGCGCATTTCGCGGATACCTTAATCCGACGCTAAATTATGACGATGTGAGGACAATGCACATCTCCGCGACATCTCAGGATTGGTCGCCGTGTAACGTAAATCATGACAA
>CAUZRT010000116.1:0-9793 GCA_963582235.1 Lentisphaeria bacterium | reverse complement strand
CAGCACTTCGCTGAACATGAAACATCCATACCCCATGACCGCAGCAATCAAGAAAGGCTGAAAGTTTGCCATCCCGGAAAGACGGACCAGGAACAGCACCAGGATCAACAGCAGCAGACGCATGCCATTCAAAACCAAGGTCGCTGTCGCCGCCGCCTTACGCTTCGCAACCATGGCACGACGATTGATCACCACGGCTATGAAAACATTGGCAACTGCCAACGCCCATCCCATCATCTGCTCACGCAGATACAGCGCGTCACATGTCGCCAACACCAACATCGTCGAGCCGGCAACACACACCACCACCGACACTGCAAAATAGCGGTTAATCATCGGCGGTTCGCGCCACTCCCGCACATTATGACGGGCCGTTGTCGTCCGGCGATTCCATTTCCTCCGCGGCCTGCAACCCGCGCACCAGCTTCCAGACTTCATAACCGCAATACACCAGCCCCACAAAGAAGCCGCCAAGAGTCCATGCCTTGCCGCCACCGCGGCGATAGTCGATGTAATAACCCAGCAGGCTTAAGCCAACCAAACCGGTGATCAGGTTGGTCCCCACGACAAATGCAGAAGCTCCCCCCTTCCGACCGTCTGCTTGATCACGGTTGCCTTTCAATATTCAGTATCTTCCAGAAAAAATTTATGTAACTTAGGTTCTCAACACGGGGTGTCAAGGACATTTAAAATGAGAAACATATCGTCCTCGTCCCCGTCCTTCGTACTCGATTCCCAAGCGGTTACCAAGGACGAAGGAACAATTCATTGCGCGTTCTATTCGCGATTCGGTGAGTCCTGGTTCCTATTCCCCATTCCCCATCACTCCCGGTATCGCTACCTCACGCCCACCAGCTTCATCGGAGACATACGCTGCGTACATCGTTGCCACCGTATCCGCAGCCAGCTCGCGACCGCACTCCGGCTCGGTGCCGTCGTCAATCGCCGTCATGAAATCAATGATCTCCTGCGGATATCCGGTCATCCAGTCCTCGTCCGGCGACGGTTTCAACCATCCATGTTTGGTGCCGATTTTCTCGCCGATGTAAACGTCGCGCAAGGCACCATCATTCTGGTTATACAGTTCACACGCATCCACCGGATTGATGTTGCAGCGCATCCGGTGGTTGTTGGCACAGACTTCGAGCCAGTTGTGCACGCCGCCCATGACGATCTCGCAGGAAAAGATATCAGCGACAAAACCATCATCGAAAACTACGTGTAGCTGGTAAAAGTCCTCGCCGTCACGATAATCAGGTCCGCAGATGGCCGGCATCGCGGAAATTCGGATTGCGCGTTATCTGGTGCGTGCGCACGCTCACCGCCTGCGGGCGGATCGGACGGCCGGCATGATTCATGCCTTCAACGCGTTTGAGATAAAGGGCCGCCGTCAGCGGATGGCATCCCTTACCGATCAATAGAACCGCCGCCGGCCTCGCGCCAATTGCCGTAGGACGGCGAATGCGAACCGCTGTGGGATTCTTCCCCGGTCATCCAAAGTATCTGGCCCTGCGTCGCGGTCAGCACTTCGACCTCTTTTTGAATCGACGGGGCGTAGACCCAATTCTCCGCGTAGCACAGCGTCACACCCGCCGCTATGACGGCAGCATCGATTCGTTCGACGCTGGCCATGGCTGCTTCCAGCATGGTCTGCTTGCACGCCGTGTCACCGCGCCAGTCATCGCCGGCATCATCGGGCCCGTAGTAGCCCGTGTAGGGTTTTTCGACGATGGTATGCTTGCCGGCCTGCGCGGCCTTGATGGCGTACTGCTCATGTACATATCCCGGGGCACAGATGTCGACAACATCCACGGATTCGACCATCTCTTCGAAACTCGAAACCGCCGTGATGCCGCGAGCCGCGGCAAATTTGTCGGTGTTCTCCCGTGTCTTCGAATAGACACCGGCGACCGTCGCCAGCGCTCCGGCGCTGTGATAGGATTCGAAATGAAAAGCGGCGGCGAATTTCGAGCCGACGATGCCGAGCCTTAGTAAGTCGCTCATTGGGAATGCTCCGGTTTGGTCAGTCACCACCGGCAATCTAATACTCATCAGCCCGCGGCTCGAAGACCGTCACGATCAACTTGGCAATCAGATCGTCCGGCGTAATGCCCTCCGAGTCCGCGGTGAAATTCGTTAAGATGCGGTGCCGGAGGACCGGCGCCGTGATACTTCGGACATCCTCGCAGTTTACGTTCAGCCTGCCGTTTAGCATCGCCCGCGCCTTGGCGCCGAGCACCAGGAACTGCGCCGCCCGAGGTCCGGCGCCGTAAGCGACGTGTTCACGGATAAACTCGGGCGATGCAGCGTCGCCGGGACGCGTCGCCCGCGTCAAACGCGTGGCGTATTTGACAACGTAGGGACTGACCGGGATCGACCGCACGGCGTGCTGCAGTTCCAGCAACTTCTCCCCCTCGAGCACCTTTCTCAGGTTCACCTCGCGTACGGACGTCGTTTCCTGGACGATCGCCTCCTCTTCGGCCTCGTCGGGATAATCGACGATGATGTTGAACATGAACCGGTCCATTTGCGCTTCCGGCAACGGGTAGGTGCCTTCCTGCTCAAGCGGATTCTGCGTAGCCAGAACAAAGAAAGGCTGCGGCAGCGGAAACCGTTGATTGGAGGCCGTGACCTGACGTTCCTGCATCGCCTCGAGCAACGCCGCCTGGGTCTTCGGCGGCGTCCTATTGATTTCGTCGGCGAGCAGCATGTTGGTAAAGATCGGCCCGTGTATAAACCGGAACTGCTTGCGGCCCGACTCCTCGTCCATCTCGAGAACATCAGAACCGACGATGTCCGACGGCATCAGATCGGGGGTGAATTGAATGCGCTTGAAGCGAAGTGCGAGAATGGCAGCGAGGGATTGAACCATCAAGGTCTTTCCCAACCCCGGAAGACCCAGCATGAGGCAGTGCCCCGAACACAGCAGCGCCGTGATCAACTGGCGGCAGACGTCCTTTTGACCGATGATGACTTTCGACATCTCGTGCTCGACGTCGGCCATGGCCTTCATCACCTCGTGCACCTGTTCGCTGTCGATGTCACCCGACACCGCTCGTTCACGGGTGTCGGCCGCTTCAACGACTGTCGCGTCCGTGGCCGGCACGGATCCGGCTCGGTCTGAGACCGCCGGCGCGGAGACCGCAACATCGTCCGATGGCTCCCCCCCGCCATGTCCCGGCCCGTCCTCGAACCGAATGCTGATCTGACTGAACCACATCACATCCCCAGACTTCAGGACGCGACGGCTGACCTGTTCATTGTCGACGTAAATGCCGTTGGAGCTGTCCAGGTCCTCAACGATCCAGGCGCCGTCCTGAAACTTAAAAGACGCATGCTCACGCGATACGCCCGGAACGTTATCGAGTGCGATGTCGCATTCATCGATACGCCCAAGCAGCGTTTCCCGGCCCGGGTCCAAAGCAAACGCTTTACCGGCGTCGTCACCGTTCAACAGTATCAGCTTAGCCATCGGAGGTGAGGATTTTCAATGGAATGACGGATGCCATCATTCCATTCTTCCATGGTTTGGTGCTCGAATCGGACCGACAACTTTGACCCTGCCGGTCACACGGACATTGCCGAGCGCCGGCGTCGGGTGATGCGCCAGGGACTCACGATAGCGGAGTTCCTCGCGATACAGCTGCCGCCGTTTTGTCAGTTGCCACGCAGTCAACCGTTTTTCGAATATCATAAAATCAACGCTGTGCACACTACCGGACACGACCTCGCCGCTCTGCTTCAACGTTTCACCTGTCCGCCACTGCTGCACCAGCACACCGGCCTTGCCGTCGCTGAATTCGATCCGGTGGACTTGCTTGTGATCGAAAAAACCTTCGATCTTCTCGACTTCAGCGCGAATCAGTGCGGCATCCGAATCGTCCTCGGCCGCGACGCTCCCGGACCGGCCCACCAGGCGAATGCCCTCGAAAAACGCGCGGTCGTTGACCAGCAGAATGTCATAGACGCCCGTTGGCAGATGCCGAAAACGGATCACGCCGCCGCCGTCCATTATCTGTCCCCGATATGCCTCGTGTAAACGCCGCGATACCGCGACAGCTATCGACGGCTTCGGAAAGGCGCGACCGAGCTGCAGGTCGATGCCGCCGGACTCGCGGGTGTCCGGACCGACATATAGGTACTTACCGGTGTACTCGCCCTGGGCGACCGCCCGTTGGCATGGCATAAGGGTGATAAACCCCATGCAAGTGAGGATTGTTGCAGGCGTACAATGTCTCTTCAGCGTTCTCATGAGCAATCACTAATTTAGTGATCGCGAATCGGCTTTGCAACGAATCGGCCGATGGCTCGGGGATATGGGTCAGAGCGGAACGGATTCAGAAAATTGCCGAACGGCTGCCGGACGGCGCACCTACGGCCGCCCGTACGGCGTCAGACGAATCGTCCCGAGTCGACCCGGAAAGACCGCCTCGCCCGCCGCCCGCCGCCCCTGTGCCGCCACCGTGATCGTATCAGTGTCCCGATAGCTTACCGGACTGTCCAGAAGTTCGACAAGCCATATAGTCCGCGCATCCTTGTACGACGAATCCTCCGACAGCGGCGCACCGTCGCCGTCAACGACCTCCGCGTAAAGCTCGCTGACGGTCTTCAACCGCTCACGGTGCTCCGGGATCAGGTAAAGTTCCAGTGGATACTCCAGGTAGAACGGCCCCGGCATGACAATGTCGCTCTCGTCCAATCGACTGTTCAGGAATTCACCCGCTGCCCGCCAGTTTTCTTTGACCAACGGTCCTCGAAAATAGTTTGTCAGGGAACATGCATTGAGCGCCAGAACCACCGGCAAAATGCCCCACACCCCCGCCTTCAATAGACGCCGCCCGCCGCTGCCGGGCGGTCTCGAAAAAAGCGTCGCCGTCTGCCCGATGCAGAGGGCATAGACCGGCAACAGACCCGAAAGATGTTTAGCCTCCATTGTGTGCGGTTTGAATGGAAAGAAGACAAGGCATACAACCGAACCGACTGCCATCACGACCAGACTGCGCTGCATCGCCGAAAGCCGGCACCACGCCGTCAGAAGCACCAGCAGCGGCGCCGCAGCGACGATCGCTGCAAGCACCGTCCATTCCCCTTCTGAATGTCGCCCGAACGGCTCCAGGCCAACGGCGACTTCGGCCAGGCTCCGGAAGATCGTGCCCACATCCGGAAGGCGGTAGCCCATGGGACTGCCGGCCGCGATCAAGCGCTTCTTCATGCCCAGGATCACCGGTACATAGAGCAAAAATGCCAGTATCGGAGCTGCCAGGAACGCCGTCCAGCGCTTCCAGTTGTCGCGCCTGAGTGCACCCGTCAAGGCGATCGCCGCAACATGTCCAATCCAGAAAAACAGGGCATAGTAAAAGGTATAGAGAGCTAATCCCATGCTCAGAAAGTAGAGCACAAACTCACGCGATCCGATTCGCTGCCGCGACATCGCTCGCAACACCGCAAGATTACCGATCGCAACCCATAGACCGACGAAAACATAATGCCGGGCCTCCTGTGCATAAAAAACACCGAAAGCCGAGCAGGCGGTGAACAGCGTGGCCACGGGAAATGCCGACGCTGGACACAGCCGGCGTTCCGTCATCCAGATCACCACGATCGTCAGGATGCCCGCCAGCGCCGACGGATAGCGAAGCATCCATTCCAGGTGTCCCAGCTCCATAAACGGGAGCGTCAGTAAATGGACAATGAGATAGAAGGCCGGCGGATGCGCATCATTGACGGCGATGTTTATCAGGAGAAACGGCAGAGGATGGGAAACGCGCCGGTACGTGGCCGCCTCGTCCAGCCACAACGATGCTTCCCCGAGCTGAAAAAGACGCAGCGCAACGCCGAAGAGAAGAATGACGACAAACCATGCTGCGGTCGTCGTGCGGCGCGACTCAGGATGAGCAGCCGGCGGTGTCGCACTCGCCTTGGGCGGGAGGCTGTCATGGGCTTCATTGCTGAAATCACACATAGAACGGGGCGGGCCTGCGACGTCGGACCTTGACGCAGCAGGCAGAGAGAGCCTCACATACCTGAACCGTGCGATTCGGGAATTCAAAGGAGAACTGAAAATCCCTTCGCCCGATTAAGATGCGTGCCTGTTACATTCCCGATTATCTCGTTACACTGCTCACGGGCCATCCGTTCCCCATGGAAAAATTCCCGCGCCAGTATCGCATTCTGCTGGCCGAAGGTCTGCTACGACCTGAAGATATCGTGACGCCGCACGAAGCGGGAATGGAAGATCTCGCCCGCGTACACACGTCCGACTACTCTTTCTACTCTCGCCGGCGGCACGCTGGGGCCGCCGGCCGAACGGCGCCTGGGGCTGCCGTGGTCGCCCGCTGTCGTGCGCCGCTCGCGCCTCGCCGTTCAGGGAACATTGCGGAGTGCGCAGATGGCACTGGACGACGGTATCGCAGCAAACCTGGCCGGCGGAACACACCACCCCTATCCGGATCATGGCGAGGGCTACTGTGTGCTCAACGATATTGCCGTTTCTATCCGTGTCCTGCAGATCCGTGGCTTGATTCAGCGTACGCTCGTCATCGACCTCGATGTCCACCAGGGTAATGGTACCGCCGCTATTTTTGCTGATGATCCGGGGGTGTATACGTTCTCGATGCACGGTGAAAATAACTATCCGCTGCGCAAAGAGCAATCGAGCCGCGACGCCGGACTCCCGGACAGTACAAACGACGAAACCTATCTGGGTGTGCTCGCCGAAGAGTTACTGTCGGTCTTCACAACCTCCCACCCGGATATTGTCTTCTATCTTGCGGGCGTGGATCCGGTAGCGGGGGATCGTTTCGGTCGATTGGCTATGTCACGGCACGGGATTCACCGGCGCGACCGCTACGTTCTCGAAACAGCAAAGTCGGCTGGCACGCCGATCATCGTCCTCATGTCCGACGGCTACGCAAAGACGGCCGAATTGACCACCGATCTGCATGCCATCGTCCATCGCGAAGCCGCGCGCCTGTATGCCTGACTCACCAAACTCGGAACTCGGTGATGAACTCGGTGACGTGAAACTCGGTCAATTCAGTGGTAACGGTAAACTCAGTGACAGTTAACACTACTCACTATATTCCAGATTGTTAAATTTATATTCTACCACTCTTATACCAATTCTCGGTCGACAAGATGCCGCCGTGCGTTGCGAGTTCCGCAACGATGGACGTCGATGTGATCGCAGGAGGACGTTGATGCCGGATCTGCCGTCACCGATTCTCGATACAAGCGACCGACGCTGGAATAATTTTGTCATAAAATATTGCAAAATATGAGTTGCGTTAAGCGTCACCGGATTCGAATATCATTTTCACCGAATTATACCGAATTCGGGCATACCACCGAATTGCCGAATTTCCGAGGACAAAAAAAGGCGGAGCGCGATGTACGCTCCGCCTTTGGCAGATCAATATCAATCCACACGCCGGTCTAATTTGCCATTGACAGCTTCGGCAGTTTGCAGCAGGCCGGCGCGCCCTTGAAGAGGCCGCACTTCCCACACTTGGTCCGACCCTCGGCCTTGCAGCACACCGCGGTCCCCTTGAACTCGCCGCACTTGGTACAAACGACGATATCGGTCAATTCGCTCACCTTACAACAAGCCGGCGAGCCTTTGAACAGACCGCACTTGCCGCAGCTCGTGCGACCCTCAGCTTTGCAGCACGGCGTGGTCCCCTTGAACTCGCCGCATTTGCCACAAACGAACGCCTGCTGCGTACCTGCGGGAACCTTGCAGCAAGCCATAGAGCCCTTCAAAAGCCCGCACGTCCCGCAAGCCGTTCGATTCTCGGCTTTGCAGCAGACCGATGTGCCCTTGAGCTCCCCGCATTTCATGCAGACTTTGAATTTACCCGCGGGATCCGGCGCTCTACAGCAAGCCACCGAACCCTTGAGCAACTTGCAACCGCCGCATGCGGTCCGATCCCGGGCCTTACAGCAAACAGGGGTGCCTTTGATCTCGCCGCACTTCATGCAGATGACAAAGCGGTCGCCGGCCTTGGCAGCCTTGCCGCTACCCTCGCGGCTGGCAACGCCGCTGCCGTCTTTGTTTTCCGATGCCTGAAGATTCAGCCCGACGAGACAGATGACCAACAGAGACAGCATCGAGAGCTTTTTCATTGTTCCTTCCTCACGAATAGGGTTGAGTGATCCTTGGGGTGATCCTTGGGGTGATTGAGAAGTGAATTAAGTCGCGATTGAAATTTTAGTCGTCGAACCCTCTCAAATACGGCAACGCCGCAGCTACGTCATCAATCGCATCACCGGCTTGCATCAGGATGGTGGTGGCGTTCCAGGTGCCTTCGAGGAACGACCGCTGCACGCCCGCCGGGATGTGGCCCTGAGTTTCACGATCGCCAAAGCGAACCGTGTTGCCCGCCACGTCGATTTCGAAGCGCTGGTCCGGTTCCTGCTCGGCGGCCTGAAGTAGCGATTCGCAGTCCTCCGAACCAACCGTTACACACGGTACGCCCATGGCCTGGCAATTCCCAAAGAAGATTTCGGCGATGGATTCGCCAACAATCCCTTTGATGCCGCGTCGGTACAACGACTGCGGCGCATGCTCCCGTGACGATCCGCAGCCGAAGTTGCGCCCGACAATCAGGATGGTTGCACCGCTGAACTTCTCTTGATTGAAGGGATGATCGGGATCCTGTTCCCGGTCGTCTTCGAAGGCATGTTTTCCGAGTCCGTCAAAGGTGACGCAACGAAGGTAACGCGCCGGAATGATGCGATCTGTGTCAATATCATCACCGCGTAGCGGGATCGCAGTGCCGATAATGCTGTTTATCTGCTGAGAACTCATGGATTCGTAAAGCGTAATTCGTAAAAGGTGATCACCCGATCATCCTGCGGACATCGACAACTTCGCCGGCGATGGCCGCAGCCGCGACCATTGCGGGGCTCATCAACAACGTCCGGCCCGTCGGACTGCCCTGGCGGCCCTTGAAGTTGCGATTGCTCGACGACGCGCAAATTTCCCGGCCCTGCAATTTGTCCGGGTTCATTGCCAGGCACATGGAACATCCGGCCCGACGCCACTCGAATCCCGCTTCCAGGAATATCTGATCCAGCCCTTCCTTTTCTGCCTGGGCCGAGACAGCCATGGAGCCGGGCACCACCAGCGCTTTCACACCATCAGCGACCTTGTTGCCCCTGACGACCTCGGCCGCTGTGCGTAAATCGGAGATCCGGCCGTTCGTACATGAGCCGATGAAAGCGACATCCACGGGTGTGCCGCGGATCGCCTGGCCGCCGTCGAAGGCCATGTACTCCAGTGCCTCGGCGAAGCTCCGGCGGTCCGCCTCCGGGGCTTCCTCCGGGTTCGGCATGTTGCCGTTCACCGGGATCGACTGGCCCGGCGTGATGCCCCAGGTCACCATTGGCTCGATGGCGGAACCGTCCAGCTTGACGATGTCATCATAGGTCGTATCGGGGTCCGAGGCACTATTTTGCCAGTATGACACAGCGCGGCCGAAAGCCTCACCTTGCGGCACGCATTCGCGGTCCCGGAGATAGTCGAACGTAACGTCATCAGGATTGACATATCCACATCGCGCGCCGCCTTCGATGCTCATGTTGCAGACAGTCAGGCGCTCCTCCATGCTCATCGCTTCGATCACCGGGCCAGCGTACTCGTAGGCATAACCGACACCGCTGTTGACGCCGAGCTTGTGGATGATTGCCAAGATGACGTCCTTGGCATAAACGCCGGGATTCAGCTTCCCGGTGACCTGGATCCGGCGCAGTTTCGGCTTCGACATGGCTAGGCATTGGGTCGCCAGGACGT
>CAUZRT010000115.1:0-9826 GCA_963582235.1 Lentisphaeria bacterium | reverse complement strand
GAGACGATCCTGTCGAGCACCCGCGTGGAACCGGCGCGTCTCCTGAAGTCCGGATACGCGTTTCAGTATCCGGTTCTCGGGAATGCACTGAGGCAATTGCTGGGATAATTTGTCGGGAGGAAAATTGTATCAGGCTTCCAGCGCCGCTGGAATTGCATTTTCAGGACCGCGAATTACCGTACGCCGCTTGATTCAACGACCACTGCCCATACCCCTTGCGCTTCACGCTTCCAGATCGAGTTAGCCGAGGCTTTTGATGCTGCGATTCGTAATCGACCCATTCGTAATCGATGTTCGAATACAGATTGATTACGAATGGATTGGTTACGAAGTGAACGATTACGACTGCGCGGGGCTATCCTCAAAAAGCAAATACCCATACGATCGAGGCACCCATGAGGCTCATACGATTTGGTGATTTCCGCAACGAGAAGCCCGGAGTGTTGTGTGACTCGGGGCGGCGCCAGGACTTGTCGGAATATTTTCAGGATTGGAACCACGATTTCTTTCAGAACAACGGCTTGGCGAAACTGCAGAAGATTGTCGATGAGAAAGGCGACAAGCTTCCCGATGCGCCGGTTGACGCCCGTTGGGGCTCCTGTGTCGCCCGGCCATGGAAGGTCATTTGCATCGGCTTGAATTACCAGGACCATGCCAAGGAAGCCGGGCTCGAGATTCCCGCCGAACCGATCCTTTTTTTCAAAGCCACGAACACGGTCGTCGGTCCGTACGACAACATCATCATCCCGAGGAACGGTCGGAAAACGGATTGGGAAGTGGAAGTCGGCGTGATTATCGGTGCCGATTGCCGTTATCTGAACAGCAAGGACGAAGCGGCCGACTGCATAGCTGGCTACTGTCTTTCCCTGGATGTCTCCGAGCGCGCCTTTCAGCTGGAGCATTGCGGTCAATGGGTGAAGGGCAAGTCTTGCGACAATTTCAATCCGCTCGGGCCGTTCATGGCGACGTCTGATGAGCTGGACGACATTATGAATGTGGACATGTGGCTCGACGTCAACGGTGAGCGCAAGCAGACCGGCAACTCGCGCTCCATGACGTTCGACGTTTATGATCTGGTTCACTATATTTCCCAGTTCATGACGCTGGAGGCCGGCGACGTTATTTCTACCGGTACGCCGTCCGGTGTCGGGCACGGGATGGATCCGCAGCAGTTTCTCAAAGCCGGCGACGTTGTCGAACTGACCGGCGACGGGCTCGGGCATCAGAAACAGGTGTGCGTGGATGCGGAATAGGCGCTCCGCGCCTAATTTTTCTACGCAAAATTAAACCACCGGCTCTGCCGGTGTTAAACTGACTAGTGGCTGACCGAAAACCCGCGATTTTTCGATTCGCGGCGGCGGCCCGGTCGATGGGGTCGCATAATCGCCGACCGAGTTGCTCCACGCTCAATTTGACGGCAAACGGATCCCCTTGGAGCGCCGGCGGATCCCCGCCGAGGGGTTTTCGTTCAGCTACTAATTACGAAACACGCACAACGCAATACGTCTCATGAACAACCGTTTTCAAGATCAAGTCGCCATCGTCACCGGTGGCGCCGATGGCCTGGGCAAGGCCATGTCCCGGCGAATTGCTGCGGAGGGCGGCCGCGTCGTCGTCTTTGACTGGAGTGACGAAAACCGGGCGAAGGCCGAGGCCGAATTCAGCGCCGACAATCTCGACATTGCCTGCATTAAGGTTGACATCAGCCAGCGTGACCAGGTCCAGACGGCCATCGCTGAGGCCGTGGCCGAGCATGCGCAGCTCGACATCATGATCAACTGCGCGGCCATCGTCGGACCAACCAGTACCAATATTGTCGACTACGACGACGACGCCTATGATGACGTCTGCCGTGTCAATCTACGCGGCACGTATCTGATGACCAAGTATGCCCTTGCCCCGATGTTGGAGCGGGATTACGGTCGCATTCTGCTGGTTGCGTCGATTGCCGGGAAGGAAGGCAATCCGGGGATGATCGGCTACTCGAGCACAAAGGCGGCGGTCCTTGGTGTGGTCAAGGCAGCAGGCAAGGAATATGCCGAAACCGGGGTGACCGTAAACGGCCTGGCGCCGGCGGTAGTTCAAACAGCAATGGTCGATGAATGCGATGCGGAAACCGTGAAATACATGACCAGCCGCATCCCGATGAACCGCACCGGCACCTTGGACGAAGTGGCGGCCATGGGTACCTTCATCGTCTCAAAGGAGTGCAGTTTCTGCACCGGCTTCATTTTCGACCTCACCGGTGGTCGCGCGACGTATTAGTAAAAAAAATATCGAGATTTTTTTCTAAGGTGAAATTCTTTTGGCAGCGTGTAGAATCCTGAGCAACATCGGCGGCGGCAACGGCGCCAACGACACGCTCAATTACGCGCCTACACGACGACGGTCAACGTTGACATTCCTGGTGGTACGGCCGATGGAACCGGCGGCATCGTCAAGATCGAGGTCGCCATCTTGCCGTAGCGAAATTCGTAAGGGACTCTGACGCAACGGCGCCGGCGCCGACGCAAGGGGAAAAATCGACCTGTACGATTCGGCGATTACGTGTTGTCTGCGACGCACACCGCGCATTGTTTTTGAGGACTCCGCAAATACAGGCTTTCAGCCGGGACTATAATGGTGGCTGTCCGTGAATTCGGCGATAGAGTCGCAATGCCCGGGCCCTCACCTGGGCCCAGAAATTCCGGTCCCGCATCAGACTCTCACGCAGTGAACGCTCCCCCGAATAGGCACGGACGAAACGGAGTTTGTCGCGTATCGTCAGGGGCAGATCCATTGCCGAGAAATAGAGTGCCGCCAGATCTTTGACGTACCAGCGCCGGAGCCAGGTGCCACGTTTCTGGACCCGGTGGAGGTCCACAAGATAGAGCTCGAGTGTTTCCGGCGTCAGGGGTTTCCGGGCATGGGTCAGATCGACGAGAATATGGCAGAGGTAGAAGTCCTGATGTACCCGGCCGGAGCCGTGGAGCTGCCGGGCAATCCGGCCCACCTCGGCGATCAATGCATACCGCAACCGTGGATTCGCCCGCCGTTGGGCCCACATTCCCGGGCAGACATTCTCCAGACTATCCACATTTTTAAGTGCATCGGTCATGACGAATGATTGCTGCGTTGCCGGATTGCGGCCCCGGCAACCAAATGCCGCGAGCTGCAGCGTATGGATTTCGAGCCCCGGCAGTTCGCGCAGTGCCGTGCATTCGGTGGTCGCGCCCACGATCGGCATCTTGAGGCTGATTAGGTTCTTGAGAATCTCATACCATCCGACCCCCCAGTGGCGCTTTAGAAAAAAGCGTCGATCCGCGATTGCTACCCGCACCGTCTCGCGTTTCGTGCCGGGCTGTTTCTTCGCCGTTTTGCCGGGCAGGATCAAAAAATCGTCGAAAGTCATGCTGCCGATATCGTCGCACAGGTCGTCACGGACGTAGAGGATCATGGGAATTTCTTTTTACGGGATGTTTTCACAAGGGCCAACCGTGTTGACCATAGCGATCCGTCAGCCGACGGATTGCATGACTTTGATCCTACTGTACGGTAGGATCAAAGCCCCGGCGGAGTCGGTTAATATGATCGTATAGGAATTTGTTAATTGAGACTCAACAGCACTTCATTCGTAATCGATTGCGCATGGGGCGATTACGAATCACGAACAAAAATCTCCGGCGAAGCCGGCTAACTTCAACCTCGCAAACTCTATCCGGCTACGAATGTGCCCAAGCCCGATTGCGGGCCAGCCAGTCGTCGATGACATCAGCGGCCTTATGATAGCGGCTGTACAGGTCGGTCGACTCGGCGAATCGTCGACCGTTGGCGCTCCAGTAACGGCGTCCTGTGTCATTCTGCAGGGCGGCGAGGAGTGCGTCGTCCAAATCTTTCTGGGTCATGGTCTCGGGCAGAACAGTGCCGGCATCGGCCTCGGTGACAAAGCCGGCATAACCGCAGACCTGGCTGGTGAGAACGGGCAGCCCCATGGCCATGGCCTCCAACAGCACGGTGCCGGTGTTTTCGGTACGGGCCGGATGAATCAGCAGGTCGGCGGCGTGGTAAAAGGCCGGCACGTCCTGGCGCCCGCCGGTGAAGTGGACGCGGTCTCCGGCACCGAGCTGGCCGGCGATGTGTTCGTATCGTGCACTGTTGCGGTCGCGTCCGACGACCAGAAGCCGGCTTTGTTTGCGCAGTTCAGGCGGCAGCGCACTGAATGCCCGGATCGATCGGTCGACACCCTTTGTGCGAAATCCGGAACCCACCGTCAGAACAACGCGGTCGCCCGGTGGGATACCGAATTCACTGCGAACGGCCTGGAGTTCTTCCGAATTCTTATTTGTCAGCAGGGTGTCCCGATCGAGATTGGGCGGCAGCACGTGGAACCGGCAGTCGGGCGTACCGTACGCCGTCTGAAATCGTTCCTTTTCCCGGGCGGCGACGAGGAGGATCTCGGTCTTCGCTGCGGGCGAGAAGATCCGGTGTTCCCAGTTCCGGCGGAGGCGGTACCGGCGCGTCAGACGATGATGCGGCCGGCGTTCGCGGTACTGCCATGCTAGGCACGGATCAGCGGCGTAGAACAGGTCGAGTCCAGGCAGGCGGTTGAAGCCGATGACAACATCAAAGCGGTCAGCATCGATGAATGGCTTCAGCCGCCGGGCAAAAGCTTCGTCGCGACCGACATTGCTGATGGCGCGGACCGGCAGCAGGTCGATCTCCATCCAGTCCGGCGGCGAGCCCTCCCAACGGCGCGCGAATGCGTGCACAGTGTGACCGCGCTGCACGCAAAGGCGAGCGATCTCAAAGAGATTGCGCTGCAGTCCGCCAAAGGGGAAATAGGAATAGAGGCAAAAGGCGAGATCCATGTGAACGTCAAGCGGGTGTAGGATCGTCTTCGATCAGCCGGACACTAGCCATGAGCCGCGAGCGAAGCGAGTTGGCTCGATGGCATTGTTCGGGTTTAGCGTCGCAAGTCGGGGCGCCGCTCGTGCTACGTAGCGATACTTTGCAGAGTAGTAAGCACCCCTTAATCTTTCACCCTAATCTTTCTCCCAATTTTTGCTGCTGTGTTTGCACAGTTCCATAATCGTGTTTACAACTCTGCGAAGTATTGCTACGTAACACGAATCGCGTTTAGATTGTCCAGCCACGAGGCTTATGTACGGGAAGATTATGGTGAAAGATTACGGTGACGAAGGTTCGCGATCAGGATAAAATTTATATCAGCCGGCCACGATGGTGACCGACGGCCCGGGCGGGATAAGTCACGATCGTCCGGGGAGGACGCGGGCGCATCAAAAGATACCACCGATTTTCTGATAAACCAGACAAACCGGGGCATCATCGCGACCGCGGTCCGGCAGCAGTGCCGTGTTGCCGGACCGTTCATATCGTCGCGAGGTTCTTGACCTGCATTCATCAACGCTTAATTTACAGCAGGTTTGCTGACTCTCATCGGTGCGCCTTGCTTCTACACCTGCCGCCCACTCCAGTCCTATATTGTTCCATTCAGTGACCCCCCACGATTTGCCGATTGCCGACAGATCGCCGTGGGCCACGCATCAACAGGACAACGCCATGTTTGACAACCTGATCCTTCCCAACAAACTATTGCCGATCTTCAAGCCCGAACTCCACGGAATTATTCGGGAGACACGTGCCATTGCCATGATCAGCCGGAACCGCATGCAAAACCTGCACCGGATGATTAAAGCCCTTGAGCGGGACGGAATCGAGGGCGACATTGTCGAGACAGGCGTTGCCAAAGGGGGGAGCGGCGTTTTTTTCGGAATGCTGATCGGGGCGAGTCCAATGCCGCGCGAACTCTGGCTGTACGATGCATTTGAGCTTTACGGCAAGGAGGGCGCCGGCGTATATGACGATGTTCACACGCTGATCTACGAAACATTCGGCTTCGGCGACAACACGGTGCACCTGATCAAAGGATTCTTTCAGGACACGCTGGGTGCCCATCCGTCGCGCCCAATCGCCCTCCTGCATGTAGATGCAGACAACGGTGAGGCGATTCGATGTTGTGTCGATGCGCTTTATCAATACGTTGTTGGCCGCGGCTGGGTGGTGTTCGACAACTACGGCCATGCACAGGAAGTGGCTGACGAAGTGAACCGCTGGGTCTCGGACCTTGGACTTTCGGACGACCTCAAGAGATTCGGTTCGACGCAGGCATACCTGCGCAAACCTGCCTCTTGAGTTCGCTAGCCAACCCGAAGTCAGCCATCGAACCGGCACCTTACCGCAGTTTCTTTCGGCCGACCGTCACAGGCGAGGCCCGTCTTGAATAATTCGGCACCATATCGCCGGCGAAAGAGGAGCGGCAAGTACACGCCGCCACTGACCGGGACGGCAAATCAGAAAGTCGGTCTGTGCTTCATGGACAACAATGCCGACGTCACGATAGGTGGCGAGCAGCGGGTCTGCCGGCGGGCAACGCGGCGTGCCCCTCGACGCCCAGGTTGACGAGTTTCCAAGTTTGCCGCAAGCCCCAAGTGGCGCCGACCGAGTCCAAGATCAGATGCAGCATTCTCATACGTCATTCCGCTCGGACAGCGCCTGCCAGACAGTTTGCCACGCCTCCCGATCGTCAGCGTCGATCGGCTGGGCGCGATGACGCAGCAGCACGTAGTTCAAGCCGATGGCGGTTGCAACGTAATCGACACAGCCCTTGGCCAGTTGGGCGGCAACCGCCCCGACTGCGCGGACCGGTCGGCCGTCGTCGCGCAGCGCCCGGTACTGATAACGCGCCATATTGCGGCGAGCCGGGATGATCTTAGCCATACTGATGCTGTCCTCGCGATAGCCGAGAAGTATTTCCGGTACATTGGCAAAACTACTGTTTTTGTAAGCGCGCAGCAACATGTTCTGATCATCGCACTGCACCGCATCTTTGCGGTAGCCATAGCGCCTGAACCAGGCGGTCCGGCCCATGTATGTCGGGTGGATGATGGGGAAACCGGCATGCGGACGGAGGCAGATCTCCTCATGGCTCTCCGGCATGGAGCGCTTGCCGAGCACCTCGCCGTCACCCCGAAAGACAATTGCGGAGGCGCCGACAAGGTCGATATCAGAATCGTTTCTCAGGTACGCCAGCTGCATCTCGAGGCGTTGCGGATAGGCAATGTCATCATTGTCCATACGTGCGAAGTATTCGCTGCGGCTGATTTCGACCGCTTGATTGAGGCGTTCCGACTGGCTGCGGTTTGTACCATCACTCAGCACCCGGATGCGGGGATCGTCATATGATTTTGCGATGGACAGGGTATTGTCGGTGGAGCCATCGTCCAGCATGAGGATCTCAAAGTCATCACAGGTCTGGGCCAGCAGTGACTGTAACGTCAGGTCCAAGGTCTGCTCGGCGTTGTAGAGCGACATAGCGATGCTGATAAGTGGTGTGTTTCTTGGCATGTCAGCTTTCACCGTATCGCGCTGGATGCTGGTATGGTGCATGCTGCCGGACGAACGTCCTGAATACAGGGGATCCATGTTCCGCCATTAGTCAAGCCCGTAACTAAGGAGAAATCTCCGGAGCGAATCCACTTCAGGACTTCCTTTTGAAACCTTTCGGATATCGGAATAGTTGCCGCGTAACCTTCTGTAAATCGAGGCCAGATACCTAAGGACTGGGAACCATTTGGAACCTCGGCATCTTTCTCTTGTCGCACTAAACTCATTGAACTTGCTCAGATAATCTGAAAAGGTCTCGACAAAAAACGAATTGAAGTCTTCGCTGATGACGGGCTCATCACACTTTTCCAGTTCCGCTTGGAGCTGTGGTATCAATTCTGAAAGATCTTTCGACCAGGACGGCTGGAGAAAAATTCGATCCAGACGCTCGGAATCGTACAGAGTGGCGGCACCCATTGATGTATCCTCCTGCCGAACCAAGAACGGCTCATCCCGTGAGAAAAGGCACTCCCCGGCAATACAAGTAGAGTAGACCAGATACCACTCTTGAAACATCGCCAAGGCAAAATCAAGATTTACGACGGCCTCATGAATTCGTTTCAGATTACTCGTTCGATGTATTGCGTACCAAAACCATGCCGCTTCATATGTCTTCAATACACACGTCAACCGCGTAAGCGCGTTCTGATTCTTGAGGTCCTTGAATTCGGTTCGAAACGGCAGTTTTCTTAAAAGAGTTCTGTTTTCCCGCGGCATTAGCAGATCGGCAGCCCGATCACTCTTTGTCTGTACCTTCAACCTGAAGTGCGAACGCGCAACGCAAACTGTATCGCTCCCGGATGTATCCGCGGTTCGCACGGCGTCTGCAAGATTGTTGAACAATATAAAGTCATCGTCATCAGCCTGAAGCGTGAATTCAGTTTCAACTTCTGATAGAACGGCGGCGATCTTCTTGAAGTAGAGACGCAAGTGTGCATCCGGCTCATACCGGGTATATCGAATTCTCAGTACCTCAAAGGTGTTTGATTTCAGATAGCGGTTAATCTCGTCGTCTTTACTTCCATCGGCGATCAGAATCCTGTACGGGCATTTCACGTGATTCGCCCAGGCAAGCCATCGTTTGGTAAACGGATGCCTGTCCTTTATTGTGAGGACAATGGTGAGCAAGTCGTCCAAATTTGGTTGCCCCGGTTGAGATTGCACAATTTATACCTCGATTTCTACTCGCCTCTTCGCTCATCCATACCGGTATCATCCTGCCGCATCGTATGGTTCAACTCATGCACCCTACGCCAGTGACACGGATGCTGATCGTAGGCAAGATGCTCCACGCCTTCGGCGAGGCTTCCTTCGCCATCGCATACAAGAAACTTTGCCACCGGTCCCACAGCGCCCACGCCGTCTGTGACCGCTTTGCCGATCTCGTTCAGCGCTGGCCGCTCCGGGCAGCGAACAGCATCATATCGCCCTCAGAATTGAGGGCGATCAACAACAGGCCGCCATTTCTGGCGGCCTGTTGGGTCGATCCAGCATGACCAGCCCTCTGAGGCTTTCCTGATCTGCTTCTTAGTCTTATGTCTTAGGCTTCCATTGCTGGCTTTATCCTGTCAATACGTTGTCATTGAGCTTGAGGCAAACGGTCCTTGTGCCTTTCCATTTAGATATTAGGGCCACGGCATCCGAATCCTTTATGTCCTCATAGATGCCCCGATGAACAGTAACGTCATCCATCGTTACGACCGCCGTATAACCGTATGATTGTATTACGGGCGAGGGGGCCTGCTCATCATTCGATGACATGAACTCAACGGAATAACACTCGCTGAGAAGCTTGGTAAAATGTCCCTTCATCACTTCTTCGTCACTCCCGTAAAAGTGCGTTTCGAAGATGATTCGTTTTGGCAGCAGTTCATTCTTTCCAGATTCCACAATGTGGATGAGAGATTCAAATATTCTCACCTCACCACCCTCGATGTCCATGCGTACCAGGGCCACTCTTTCGGGTATCTTTTCCAAATACTTCTCGAAGTCGTATACGTTGGTTTTTACCAGAACCTCACCGGCTGATTCGCTGCCTTCAGGCTGGAGTCTGCTGAGGTTGGACTCGTCACACATTAACAGTTCTGCTGTACCAGTATAACTTGAGACCGCACAGGACTCAACAGAGATAATATCTGCCAGATCCAGGTACTTGATATTCTTGTTTAGTATTTCTATATTTTTCGGGTCGGGTTCGACGGCGAAGATCCTGCATCTTTTATGCAAAATGTTCGATTGAAGGATGGCATAATATCCAATATTGGCGCCTAAATCAAGGATTACGTCATTAGGCGTTAGTACTTTGTCAAGCATCCACTTATGGTCGAGTTCGCGCCCGCGGTACACGTACAGAGCCCTTCCTATTCCACCCTGTTTAACCGGA
>CAUZRT010000114.1:0-9836 GCA_963582235.1 Lentisphaeria bacterium | reverse complement strand
GGCACGCGAGATTGCCCGCACGGTTGATGAGAACGTCCACAAGAATCCCTGGCCGTACCTTGGCGGCGTAGCCGTTGGCGCATTGCTTTTGGGCTTCGTTCTCGGTAAGAAATAAGATTGAAATAACCCGGGCGCTGTATGAACAAGTTTATCAAGGGACTCCTTGCCGCCCTTGCGTTGCGAATCGTCAGGGACTATCGGACCGTCTCCCTGGGTGTTATAAAGATTGAGGCTGTTCGAAAATATGTAAAATCATTGAACCATGCGCGGCTCGGTGTCCTGGCGCTGCTGCTGTTTATTTCGGCGCTGCTATTTTTCGTCGGTGCCGCGGCGGTTGCTATCAATTTCACCACGGTCATCATTGTTCTCCAGGTCGTCAACGAGCAGGACCACAATTCGCTGCTGTGGACCGGGATCATTAGTCTCGTCATTTCCGTCGGCGGGGTCTTTCTGCTGGTGCGTATCGCTACATGGGATCGTCTCTGGATGCGGCTTCTCGGTGCCGATAAACTGGTGGCCAAGGTCACCAAGCAGTAATGTACGTACAGCGCCCATTCGCAGTCTTGCCCGACGACGTCGGCCACCAACGCGCCAAACGTACACCGGGGTGAACTATGCCCCGGTTTCGACGCAACGGGTTCTGCCGTACACCGGGACCAAAGAACGCGATGCATGGACAATGATGAACCGGCCTGGTACACAGAGAGCTTCTCGCAAGACTACCTGCATATTTACGAGCACCGGGACACGCGCGAGGCGGCCCGGACAATGGACAGCCTGCTCGCTCACGTTGAACTTCCTTCGAATCCCGTTTGCCTCGACCTGTGTTGCGGCTTCGGCCGCTCTTTTACCAATGAAGAATGGCGGGCGCGACATCCGACGCCGAGTTTTCCCGACGTCGCGCCAAGTCCCGGATCAAGTGCGGTTGACCTTTTGTCCGTCACGGCCTAAAGTGGTGACTGTTCCACGCGTTGTCATTTTCGTTGTCGCGTGAATCGCCAGTTTAGTTATTTGCAGTAAGGGAGAAAAATGAAGCAATTCCGCGTTGGCTTATTGGGTTTTGGTACTGTCGGTACCGGGGTCGTCAAATGCCTATTCCAGAACGGCAGCCTTATCGGAAGCCGTGTCGGCATCGAGCCGGTACTTGCGAAGATCGCTGATCTCGACATTACCACGGACCGCGGCATTCGAGTCGATCCCGAGATTTTGACGACGGATGTGGACGAGGTCCTCACCGATCCGGACATCGATGTCATTGTCGAGCTCGTTGGTGGCACGACGATCGCCAAGGAGTTCATTCTTCGTGCCTTCGAAAACGGCAAGGGCGTTGTAACGGCAAACAAGGCATTGCTGGCCCATCACGGGGACGAGCTTTTCCCGGCGGCGGAGCGGCACGGTGTCGATTTTTATTACGACGCCAGCGTCGCCGGCGGAATCCCGATTATTAAATGCCTGCGGGAGGGGCTGGCCGCCAATCATATCGAGAGCATTTACGGGATTTTCAACGGGACCTGCAACTATATTCTCACGCGCATGGAAAATGACGGCGTCGCTTTCAACGATGTCTTGCGCGAAGCTCAGGAGCTTGGCTATGCCGAAGCGGAGCCGTCGCTGGATATCGACGGGCTCGACACCGCTCACAAGACGTCCATCATGGCGTCGCTTGCGTACGGCCAGTGGTATGGCATGGACCCCGTTCATGTCGAGGGCATCCGGAATCTAGAATTGCAGGAGATTCGGAACGCTGCGGAATTGGGATACAAAATTAAACTGCTCGGAATCATTAAAATGCAGAACGGACTGATTCAGATGCGCGTCCATCCGACGTTGATCCCGACGCATTCTCAGCTTGCCCAGGTCAGCGATGTTTTCAATGCTGTCTGGGTACGAGGCGACATCGTCGGGGACACCATGTATTACGGTCGCGGCGCCGGGCAGGATGCGACGGCCAGCGCCGTGGTAGCCGACATTATCGACGTGGCGCTCAATCGGCAGTTCGAATCACGACAACGCGTGCCGGGCTTTCGTCCGCATTCTCGATATGCGGACAATACGGTCGCTATGGATTCGATTTCGTGCCGTTATTACCTGCGTTTGCAGGTCGACGACCGGCCGAACGTACTGGCGGAGATAGCACACATTCTGGGGGCTGCGGGGATCAGCATTGCCAGCTTGATGCAGCGCGAATCGGAGTCTGACGTTGTCGCTATCATCGTGATCACTCACATGGCCGTGGAGTCCGCCGTCCGCCGTGCTCTGGACGCCGTGACCCGGCTGCCGGTGGTCCGCGGCGAGCCGACAATGATTCGAATAGAAGACCTATGAAAGAGCGAGTCAAGATTTACGATACAACCCTGCGGGATGGGACCCAGGCGGAGGGTGTCAGTTTTTCAAAGGTGGACAAGGTCCGCATCGCCTCCTGCCTCGACGCACTTGGGGTCGACTATATCGAGGGTGGGTGGCCGGGATCGAATCCGAAGGATGTAGGATTCTTCCAGGATATTCTCGGCGTGCCGATGAAGCATGCCAAGATCGTGGCCTTCGGCAGTACGCGGCGCGCATCCAATCCGGTGGAGGCGGATCACAACGTCCGGACTCTGCTGGAGGCGGAAACACCGGTCGTCACCATTTTTGGAAAGAGCTGGCTACTGCATGTCAGTGATGTCCTGCGGGTTCAGCCGGACGAGAACCTGCTGTTGATCGAGGACTCGTGCCGCTACATGACGGAGCACGGCAAGGAGCTCATTTACGATGCCGAACACTTCTTTGACGGTTACAAAGAAGATCCCGACTATGCCCTCGAGTCGGTACGGCGCGCGGCGTCGAGCGGGGCGTCAACGGTTGTCCTTTGCGACACCAACGGCGGCTCGCTGCCACGCGAGATCGCAGCCATAGCCGAGGCGGTGATCGCGCAGTTGCCCGACGACATCGAACTCGGTATTCACACACACAATGACAGCGGCCTCGCCACGGCAAACACAATCGTCGCTGTTGACGCCGGTGCGCGCCACGTGCAAGGCACGATCAATGGTTTCGGCGAGCGCTGCGGCAATGCCAACCTGTGCTCGATCATTCCCGTTCTGGAAAGAAAAATGGGATACCAGACACTCCCCGAAGGCAATCTGACGCATCTGACGGAAACAAGCAATTTCGTTTGCGAGTTGGCCAACCTCCGGCCCGATATTCGTCTGCCCTTTGTTGGTCAGGCGGCGTTTGCGCACAAGGGCGGCATGCATGTCAATGCCGTGCAGAAAAATCCGAAGACCTTCGAGCATATCGAACCGGAATCGGTGGGCAACAAACGGCGAATCCTGGTCTCCGATATGTCCGGCGGCAGCAACATCATTCTAAAGGCAGCCGAGCACAACATTGATCTGGACAGCAAGAGTGAAGATGTGGGCAAGATTCTCGATGAGCTCAAGCGGCTCGAAAGCGAAGGGTATGAGTTCGAAGCGGCCGACGCCTCGTTCAAGCTTCTAATGGCAAAGTTGCTTGACAAGCACCGGTCGTTCTTCCGCCTCGAGGGCTTTCGTGTCATCGTTGAGAAACGCGGGCACGACGCGCCTTGCCTGACGGAGGCGACGATTAAGGTCAATGTCAATGACGAGGTCGAGATCACCGCAGCTGAGGGCGAAGGCCCCGTAAACGCCCTGGACAAGGCGTTGCGCAAAGCACTGACACGGTTCTATCCGGACATTTCGCAAGTCAGTTTGCGCGATTACAAGGTTCGTATTCTGGACAGTGACAAAGGTTCAGCGGCGAAGACGCTGGTGCTGATCGAGTCCAGCGACGGACATACGTTTTGGGGAACCGTCGGGCTGAGTGAGAATATCATCGAGGCATCCTGGCAGGCGCTCGTCGACTCCGTCGAGCATGTCCTCTACCGCGGCGAGGAGTGAGCGGGAGCTGCGTAAGGACCCGGTGCGGTTTGAAAAACAACGACCCCGGGAATCCAAAACTCGACACTATCCCTCCGTCTTTTCCGTCCGGGCTATCGGTTCGTGCGGCTCCGCGGCGTTGATGCAGCCCGTGTTCTCGATCGCTGTGTTGCTGGTGAACGCCGCCCAATGCACGGCGTTTTCCAGCACTTGGATAATCTCCGGGTTTTGGTAGATCGGGAATGTTTCGTGTCCCGGGCGAAAATAAAAAATATTGCCCTTGCCACGCGTCCACACCGCCCCGCTTCGAAAGACATCGCCGCTCTCAAACCAACTGATGAAAATCAGGGTTTCCGGTTCCGGAATATCGAAAAAGTCGCCATACATTTCCGTCTCCGGAAGTTCGATATACGGTCCCAGACCGGCCGTGATCGGGTGGGACGGATTGACGACCCAGAGCCCGTTCGGTTTCCGCCATCTCACGTCAACGTAGGTTGCCGCTGGTGCCCATGAGGCGCTTGAAAATCTTCGAGTAATGCCCGGAATGCAGGACGATCAGACCCATACCGGTCAGTACCCGCGTCAGCACACGACCGACGATGACATCCTGCACCTCTCCATGTGCCGAATGTCCCCACCACACCAGGACATCGGTTTCATTTAGCAGCGACGCCGTCAAACCATGTTCGGGCGCGTCCAACGTTGCTGTCCGCACGTCGATTCCCGGGCGCTGGGCGAGCTGGTTGCTAATGCGCCCATGAATGCCGTCCGGGTAGATCTCCTGTGGTTTTCCAGGCTGCCGTTCGTGACGAAACTCATTCCAGACCGTCAGTCGTATGTTTGTCATGGTCTTCTTTTCAGAAACTCAAATCGGCGGATTAACGGTTAACCGAGTGACGACGAATAGATTGCGCCCGTGATTTCGGGTGCGGCCGTTATCGACGTTTCGTACATGGTTAGCGCTCCAGTACAAACGGCAATCGGACGCCAAACGGCAGAGTTTCTGTCACACATAAGCCGCCCGCAAAGCGCGCGGTTCCGGTGCTCTCGAGAGACTTGGAATTCGGTGTTCTAGCGGAAGATCCCGCAGTTTTAGGATAGGAAACCGTACTGATTCCGCAATCTGCAATTTTAACCGACGTAGCTACCCAAGCGAAGTCGGTCCCCAATTACGCCTCATCCTCCGGGCGTTCCAGCGAGAACCGGCCCAGGCGGCCTTCGCGAAAGTCCTGGAGCAACACTTTGGCCGCCGTGCGTCTGTCGACTTCGCCGCCTGGTCGTAGGAGCCGTCGCCTCCGTCCCACGCCGGTCAGCAACTCATCCCCGTTAGCCGGGCGGCCGTCAAGTTTATAGAAGTTGCGAAACGCATCTAGATTCTGGACATTCAGCCGGTAACACAGATAGTCCGCCAACGCTTCCTCGCCGATCAATTCATCCTTCAGCGCTGCGATGAGCCCGAGATTCAGCCCTGTTTGCGCGTCCGTTACTCGCGGATACATAACGCCGGGCGTATCCAACAGTTCCAGACCCTCATCCAGTACGATCCAGGATTGGTGTCGTGTCACACCCGGCCGCGGTCCGGTTTTAGTGCGCCGCCGCCGGACGAGTTGGTTGATCAGGGATGATTTGCCAACGTTCGGCACGCCCACCACCATGGCGCGCAACGGCCGCAGCCGCGGATGCCGGGCACCGCGCCGTGAACGGTCGGCCGCCTCGATGTCACGAATTTGCGCAATAAGCTTGCCCGTAGCAGTCCGATCCCGATGATGCGTTGCCAGGCAGGGAAATCCGTGATCCGGGAAATAGCGTCGCCACGCGCTGGTGACCGACGCGTCCGCGAGATCGCTTTTGACCAGTACCAATAGACGTGCTTTCTGACCGATGACGTTCGTGATGTTCCGGTTCCGTGAACTCTGCGGCACTCGTGCATCGACGACCTCAATGACGACATCGAACAGCGGCAGCTTCTTTTCGATTTCCCGAAGCGCCTTCCGCATGTGACCCGGATACCAGGACATCTTTGCGGCATTGGGGAAATGCGCAGTTTCCCTTTTGTCAGCAGAACTGTCCATTATCCGTGTTCATCCGACGGTGCGGGGCTTGGAGCAACGGAATAAGTAAGTCATCACCGGGAGACGGGAACGACGTCAAAATTATTCATCGAAAAGGTCACTGACGTCATCGGCTGGAGCGGCAGGTTTCTTTAAAAATACTTGCATTTTCTTCTCGCGGGGTGCGCCTTTGGTCGGTTTCTTTTTCGGTGCCGGTTGGGTCCCGCCATCGTCCTCCCAGAGATTGACGTCAAGGCTGTCATCCTCGCGAAGAGTTTCATCTCCCGTGCCGCGCGGCTCGCTGCCGACGTCCGGCTCCGGGTGTTTCCCGAAACCAAGCAGTGACCTAAAGAAGACCACCAGTTTTTGCATCGCGGAAAGCCTCGCGCGACTATCGTCAGGAGGCAACCACTGGTTGGTGTCCCCGTCCATATAATAGCCGTTTTCGTTATAGACAGCGGTCTTCATGTCGGGGCGTTTTTCGTTATAGACCTTCTCGTGTGTCCGCTTGTAACTGAGTTGAAAGACGTCTTCAATCGGCATCCATCGCGGCTGCTTCTGGGATTTTAGATAGCCGTACTGCGGCCAGATCCTTCCCTCCAGATCGAGACGATGTTTTTTGGCGAACGCTGTTCGGTCCGTCTCAAACTTTGCGGTGTTCAGCGTGGTATACTTCTTGATGGCGGCCTCGTGTTCGTCGAGGTAGAAATGGGGGAGATCGTCCGGGTAAACGTCCCGTCGCGCATGGACATCGCCGCCGATCTTGATCTTGTCCAGTGTCACGACCTGAAGCCGTCCCGTCGTCTCGTCCCATCTATGTGGGGCGCCACGCATTCGAATCAGGATTGTAATCTGCTCGCCGATCTTGAAAACGCGATAAATTTTCTCGGCTTCGTCACGGATCTGCCGGTAACGTGATTCGGGGTAGGTCTGGTCGAGGACCTTATTCAATTCCGCCTCGACCTTTTGCTCGACCTGTTCATATTTCAGCCGCGGCGGCAGGATGGGCCATTCGACGCCGCGCTTCGCGGCGAGTGCCTTGGGTTCCAGCATTTTGTCGACGGCCCTGATTGTCCGTTTCTCAATTTCGAAATCGAACCGGCGCAGGTCATCTTCAAATGGGTCGACGGCGGCACTGGACCATTGCGCCGTGGCCAAAGCAATCGTCGCCAACGTCACGGCCCAGTTCATCCAACGGTTCAGATTCGAAAAAGTGCTCATGGGGAAATGAAATTCCGACACGGTCACGTCTCCGACCGCTTGATCATGGGCATCGCATCAGCGTCCGAGGGGAAAGGGCAGATCGCGGAACTCGCCGTCACAGAGTTTGGACAGGATGCTGCCGACTCGATGAATGGTCTGCAACCGCCCTTCCAGCAAAGCGGAAAGGAAGAGCTGGCCGAGAATGGTCAGCCAAATGTCGCGGTCGGCGCATGGGTGCAGTTTGTCATCGCGGGTCAAACGCGTCACCCGCCACCCTTCCGAAGGTTCGACGAGATGAAAGTCCGAATCAATGAGGCAGTGTTTGCCCTTAAAAAGGACGATCGAGGCATTCCAATTGGCGATCTCACCCAGATACCGCGCCACCACCGAGAGCAAAATGGGTGAGCCGACGCGTTGCCGGAGCACGTCTTCGATCAGAAAGAGATCGGTGCCAAGTATGTCCTCGCCGGTAAAGGAAAAATTCTCATTGCGCATAAACGTCGCCATGCGGACGGTCGTTATGCGCCGGGGGAGACGCTCCGCCACCTCCTCGGTCATGGTGTCGACGTCGCTAAAATTCATCTGCGGATTATACTGATAGTTGATCTGAATGATCCCGTCCCACAGTGAAATGTTAGATTCGTGGACACTATTGATGAAGACTTCGCGTGCCCGCCGGAATTTGAGAATCTTACCCAACTGATGAATGCGGTTGCGAAGGACAGGGTTGTGCGATTCCTGCAATTCTGCGATCAGGCGGTCGACATCACTATCAAGCAACAGCAGTTGCTCCATTGCCATGGTCGAAACATGACGATCCTCGTCTTCTAAAAGGTTTATCAGGGCATCGATTGTTCGCTTATGAGGTTTCGCCTTCATCGAACTTTACTTCCATCTGGTTGTCATTGTGCTGACCGGACGTCCCTTGCGCGAAAGCCACGGCGGTAATCCAGAACAGTCCTAATATATGATCGAGTCGCGGGGAATGGAATCCGGTCCAGGAAATTTTTTTTACTGCCGGAACGTGCCCATTCCCGTGCCCGTTTGGGACCGGCATTGTACTGTGCAAGCGCTAAAACCTCAGTGTCCCCATGATCCTTCCAGTCCCGCATACCCTGTGCCAGATACCAACTGCCGATTTCGATGTTCAGCTCCGGCTGGAACAACATGCCATGGGACCCGATGCGCCGTTTATGCCGGCGTTCCCAGTCCCGCGCCGCGCCGGGTGTGATCTGCATCAACCCGTACTCGCCGTGCTTACCCCGGGCGTTGGCCCTGAAGCCACTCTCCTTTTTGATCACCGCCATAATCAGGGCCGGATCCAGATTGTGACGCGATGCGGCATTGCGGACGATCATCGCGAAATGCTCGGGGCACCCGCGTTCCCAGTGCGATGGTACGATATGCGTTACCACCAGAACCGCAAGCGTCATGCCAACAAACAGTATCGCGATAAGCAATCCCCGGGTGTTTCCCTGCGGACGACGAAAGAGATTTACGGAAGCCATGGATCAGATTTTTTCCGCAAGAAAAAATTAATAAAGAAACATACAATCGCCATAGCTGTAAAACCGAAATCGTTCCCGTTTTGCCACCTCATAGGCGGCCATGACATGCGATCGGTCCGCGAAGACACAGACGAGCATCAGCAGTGTGGACTTCGGTAAATGAAAATTGGTCAGCATTGCGTCGACTATGCGGGGTTTGTACGGTGGATAAAGGAACAGCCGAGTCTCGCCAGCTTTGGCGGTCACGCGCCCGGCCTCATCGGCGCAACTCTCCAGCACTCGAACTGCCGTTGTACCGACGGCAATGACCTGCCGGCCTGCTGCCCGGGTCTGGTTTATGAGACGCGCCGAGGTGTTCGAAAGTTCGAATCTTTCCCCGTGCATCGGATGATCGGCCACCCGCGACACCGACACCGGCTGGAACGTTGCCACCCCGACATGTAAGGTCACCGGTGCCAGGCGTATGCCCGCTGCCGTAAGTGCATCGAGGGTGCCGTTGTCGAAATGGAGGCCTGCTGTCGGGGCGGCGACCGCACCGGGGCGCCGCGCATAAACGGTCTGATAACGCTCGGTGTCCGCCGTCGCCGCGGGGCGTTTTATGTACGGCGGTAGTGGCACGGTGCCGGTTTGATTGAGAATCCCTTGAACATCGGGCGGCGAGAAGCGAATGCGGAAACTGCCGTCGTCACCGCGGGATCGGACTTCGAAGAAGGCATCGATTTCGCCATCGATCCGCACTCGCGTCCCGGTCTTCAGCCGTCGTCCCGGACGCAGCAGTGCGGTGCATTCGCCCGCTTCGATTTCCTCCAGCACGAGTGCCTCGACAGCTCCGCCGCCGGGATCCTTCCGTCCATGAAGTCGTGCGGGGATGACCTTCGTATCATTGATGACCAGACAGTCGCCGGCGTCGAGATACTCTTTCAGGTCGGTGAAACGCCGTACGTCGCATACCCCTGTGGCGCGGTCCATCGCCAGCATTCGGGATTGATTGCGTCGCGTGTTCGGATGCTGGGCGATCAGCCCGTCCGGCAGCTCATAATCAAAATCGGAAACAAGCAAAGAGGATGAGGAATGGGTAATGGGCGAATGGGTAATGGGTAATGGGTAATGGGTAATGGGTAATGGGTAATGGGTAATGGGCAATGGGTAATGGGTAATGGGTAATGGGTAATGGGTAATGGGTAAAGGGTAAAGGG
>CAUZRT010000113.1:0-9841 GCA_963582235.1 Lentisphaeria bacterium | reverse complement strand
CGGGCTGGCGGTTGGCAACGAAGTACTTGTGAACACCGATGCGGTGGCCAAGGTCATTCTCGACGGCAATACACATCATCTCAAGGCGCTCATGGCGGCCGGCGAGTCCCAGGGAATGTGTACCATGGGGCAGTCGGTCTTCGAGCTTTACAAGACAGACAGTATTTCTGCCGAGGACGCGTTAGCCAACCTTCAGGATCCAACTCTCATTAAACATATTGTAACCCAGCAACTCAACGACATCGGTGCCGCACGTAAGAACTGAACGGCATTTAATTTTCGCACGCTGCCGTTAAGCGAATGATGCCGCGTGCAATTGAAAAGGATGAATTGGCCATGGCGGCAATCGAACAATACTTAACGGCCATGTTGAACAACCGTGGAACGGATCTGCACCTGAACGTCGGCTTACCACCGACACTTCGCGTCGATCAGCAGATGGCGTCATTCAACGTCTCCGCCATTGACGAACAGCAGATCATCGACGTGCTCCGCGAAATCTGCCCACCGAATTCATGGGACACTTTTCAGGTAGAGCGCGATCTTGACTTTGTTTATATGCTGAAGAACAGCGTGCGATTTCGGTGCCATTACTTTTACGATCACAACGGTCTGGGCGCTGTCTTTCATCGCATTCAGTACGAGGTCAAATCCCTCCGCAAGCTGAACCTTCCCGGCGTCCTGGAGTCCGTATGCCAGTTTTCGGACGGTCTGGTCTTGGTTAGTGGGCCGTCGGGGAGTGGCAAGTCGAGCACGCTGGCGGCCATGATCGACTATATCAACACGAACTTCCGGAAGTTTGTCATAACTATCGAATCACCGATTGAATTCGTTCACGCGAACAAGCAGTCGATCATTGTGCAGCGGGAAATCGGCCGGCATTGTGAGAGTTTCGTCAGCGCCATCAAGAACGCCATGCGTGCCGGGCCGGATGTGGTGGTCATTGGTGACGAGATCAACGATGCCGAAACGATCAAGCAGGCACTGACATGCGCAGCCATGGGCATCCTCGTCATCTGCACAATGCACACGAATAATGCTTCGAAGACGCTCAACCGGCTGATCAGTGCGTTTCCTCAGAATGAACACTCGCAGATTCAGACGCTGCTTGCCAAGAGCCTTGTGGCCGTCGTCACCCAGATCCTTTGTGACGGTGCCGATGGGCAATCAAAAGTTCCGGCGCTGGAGATCATCCAACGGTCGGAGATCCTCTCCGATACGATTCGATCCGGTGACTTTCAGAATCTACGCGCTCTATTCGGTGACGATGAGGTCGATGGCATGCGTTCCATGGACACGAGCCTGCGTGAGTTGCTGGCACAGAACCGGATCTCGCCGATGGAAGCTTACATGAAGGCTATTGATAAGCAGGAGTTTGCGGAATATCTCCCGGAACAGACCTACTGGTCGGCAACTCACGTTAAAGCCAAGGAACCAACTACTCCGGAATTCGAGAACTGCTGGGTTCCCTAAAGACCGGTTTGATACAGATGCCGCTTCACGGCGCCGTCGCCTTGTCCCGCACCTTGCGCGCAAGGACAACCCGCCTTACATTGCCGTCGAAAACTATGGGTGCGAACCTCCGTTGGAATAGCCATTTAAGACCCCACGGGGTTCATCCCCGTGGGGAATAAGATTGGGTAGAATGATCGCTTTCGGGTCTGCCCTCCTTCGTCCGCCGGCACGGGGAGCGCGGCGGCGGACGAAGGAAAAGTTTCGACTTCGGCTGGGTTATGAGCTTGCCCAATCTCATTCACCATGGGAATGAACCCCGTGGGGTCTCACGCAACCGGGCCGTAACCTTCGATATTAGCAATCCAACGGAGTTTTGCGCCCATATAACATCCGATCTCACTGTTTCGATCGTGTCGCGCTCCGCTGGTCGCCTCGTGCGACAGGTCGCAAGTGACGGATCAACCACACGCATCACCACGCTATGTTCAGCAGCCGCACGCTGTCGGTCTGGGGTTGGGTGCAGCTGTTTCGGCCGCCAAACCTTTTCACGGTCCCCGGGGATGTTCTTGCCGGATACGCCCTCTCGGGAATGTTGGGGTCCGGAGACCACCGGTCGGTCGCGGCGCTGGCGGTCATTTCACTGCTGCTTTATATGGGCGGGCTCGCCCTCAACGACTGGTTCGACCGTTCGCTGGATGCTGTGGAACGGCCACAGCGACCCATTCCGGCCGGCGCCGTTTCCGCTCACGCCGTGGGCATTGCCGGTATCGGATTCACTTCCGCGGCCGTAATGCTTGCTTTTGTCCTTGCCGGTCGCGTCGCGGTCACGGCGATGGTTCTGGCGGTGCTGGTGGTGACCTACAACGGTATAGCCAGAAAGATTCCAGTCATCGGGGTCGGGGTGATGGCGGGGTGTCGCGCGGTCAATGTGATTCTCGGGGCAAGCACCAGTAACTTGCCGGCGGATCGCGCCGTGTTCGTGTGGTTGGCCGTTGGTATGATGTTCGTTTACGTCATCATCGTATCCGCGATCGCAGCGGGGGAGGCGTCGCGGTTGCCGTCAAGGCTTCATATCGTCGCCTTGCTCATGACGCCGATCCTGCTCTTCTTGTCCGGCTTGCGCGGTTTTTTCGATCCGCAGTGTATTGGCGTCTGGTTCGTCTGGATGATTTTCGGCGCCAACACCGTTCTGATCGGTCGTCGGCTACTGCGGAACACGGATATCGCGAAGACCAGCGGCTACGTCGGCGCCTTGATACGCAATCTCATTTTCATGCAGGCTTTCTGGGTCGCTGCAGGTGGAGCGACGTGTCTCTGGATTGTTTCCATCCTACTATTGTGGCCGCTGGCAAGTCTGACCGGACGATGGTTCTACGGCAGCTGACGTGGAGCGGCCGGCCAACGGCACTTAGGGACTGTCAGATTCCCTGACAGTCCCTAAGCGACAATGCCGTCACAATAGCTGTCCATGTAATCAGGAGGCCGGACGGCCGGGTCAGTTATCGCTCTCGATGGCGATCTTGACGCCCGGTGCCTGGAATCCGTTCTCTTTGTGCGTACCGTCACAGAATGGTTTGTTGCTGGAACCGCCGCATCGACACAGGGCGACCATCTGAACCGGTTTCTCCGCATTGAAAGAACTTTGCTCGTTGCCCGTCGCATCCGTGTACGTACCGATTCCGGAAACGAGGTTCGGACCGTTCTCAACCACTGTCACCATTGTCTTCGCCATCATGGCCTCCTCTCGAAGTTCGCGCCATTGCTACTAACGTCATTACGGGCGAAGAAGCCCGAATCTGCAACAGCGTCGAATACGGGTGAGCCGCCCGCAATCCCGGGCTGACCGACCGGAACGACCGCTGCCGCCCACGACAGTGTACCATCCGGATCGACTTGATCAACCCCGGTCAAGCGAAAAAAAAGAAGGCGGGCTGCTCGCCTGCCTTCCGGATAGCCCCTCACGCCACGTTCGCGACAAGCCCGGCGGCCTTCGGTCGGAACCGTCCGCCGTGTGCGTCGCCAATGCCGGCGACTTACTCGAAGGCGACGGACCGTGCCGTATAGGGATTCGGGGAGAATCCTTGCACCTGCGGCTCGCCGACGCTCTTCTTATAAATCCCGAGCTTGAACCGCGCAAACTCCCTGATTTCCTCCTGGATGTGAGCGGGCAGCATCTGGAATAAATTGGCGAATTCCATGATGTCCTTGGACAGCTCGGAGACATGCTCATACGTGTTATTTTTATCGGTTTGCATGTAACTCGGAGTCCTCGTGAAGTATGTCAGATTGAGGCCGGCCTCATTGGCAAGCTGCATCAGCTTCCGACGCGCGGACACGCCCGGGGGGCTCTTTCCCTTTTTCCATGTGGAAACCGTCTGCTGTGCCACTTTGCAACGACCAGCCAGTTCTCCCTGTGAAATCACCAGGCGATCGAGAATCGCGACAATCAGTTTGGTCCAATCAATACTCTGCATGCACTGTTCCTCCTTAATTCTTTTTCTTCTCGCTCCGCATCAGCCCCGCCGCTGAGAGAAAACGTTGTTTCCGACTCGGGACAGATTACCAGTTTTACTATATGATAAAAATAAGATTTTGCAAGTGTTGACTATCTGAAACGACAACAAAACCATGATTCGTTGTGCCGATTTCAGTGCTTCTACTCAAAGTGGTGTAATACATATAATCCAATTTAATCTGCAGATTCAACGATATAATCGTGATATTCAAATGAAAAGCGATCAATTTACTTCTTGCAGAGACGCAATTCGATGCCTTTGCGATGGTCGGCAGGAAGCTGCCGATACTGAAAACATGATCCTGAATACTTCAGTCCCGATCGCCCCGTAAATTGGTCAGAATGTCGCCTGGCGGTGGTCCGTACAGGTACCGCATCTGGTGGACGAGCCGCCGTTTCCGCTGAGCAGACACATATTTCGGCCATCGGCCATGAAAATGACGCATTTCAAGCGCATCATTATGATCGGAGATTTGTGAGTCTCTAAATAATTCGTGTCAACCTTTGTCCTGTAATCAATGTTGACGAAAGTTGACATCGGAAGCAACCTGCATTACAGCTCAAAGCAGCCGAATCCGGTGGATTTCAGATGATTCCCAAACGATGCTTCTTTCATTCATCGGCGCACAGACCCGGGTTCTCTCAGGCGATAAGTGGCGAATTCGGGCGTTGAGCAGCGACCTTCAGTCCGCCGGCTGGCGGATCCTCGTCCTCAGTCTCGATCCCGCTGTGCCTCGGGACGGTCCTCGTCCTCGCGTGCCTCACAGAAGCCGTGCGAAGGCGGGTCCTCGGAGCGTGCCAGTGTATCTTCGGACGTAGCAGGAAGCAATAGGAATCGAGGACGAAGGACGAGCAAGTTTCAAAAAAGCGGTCCTATTATTGTCGATTCCGGAGCGTAGGGGCATTCATTCGTACTCCTTTAACGCCTCAGAGATTCTCTCGTACAGATTCGGGTACAGCCCAAATGGCTGCCTGAACAGCCTGCCGCACGCGGCCGTCGGACAGGCGCGAAAGATCACCCCGCTCGATGATTCGGTCAACATACATTTGTCGCAGACTTGGTTCACCGACAAAATCATCGACATTGATATCACCGACGTCTTTGATCCCCACGGACGACAACGGCCATTGCCGGCCAAGGCTCATCAGTTCCTCGACGAGGGGATCGTAAGATGCGGCTCACCGGGCAAGCCCGATCAGGTCCGGCAGGAAACGAAAGGTCAGGTCAACGGAAATAGACCGCGGTGTGCGTCGAGTTGCTCGACGTTGTAATGCGAGTCATCATCACGTTCGCACACGCGTACATGGCCGGTATCGACCAACGACTCGATAAACTTATGGAGCATGAGTTTCTGTTCCTGGCGATCGTCGCATCACGACGCGGCGAGTGTAATAAACGACTCGCCACTCCAACCTTAATCACGACGCCCATCCTTGTCAAAAGCCATTGGCATGCTAAAATCAGAATCGCAAAATGTCTCGACACGGGACTCGCGATTGAGGTGACGGTAGATGCCCCTACCAATTGAGTTAAAAAGAAAGACCATCACCGGGGTAGCGGACGGTCCGCATTTGCTGATCACCGGCGGCGTTCACGGCGATGAGTTCGAGCCGATGGCGGCAATTCGCCGGCTCATCAACGCCGTCGAGCCGGAGTCGTTGACTGGCAGGTTGACACTGACGCCGGTCGTCAACGAGGCAGCCTACGAAAACCGGCATCGCTGGGCCGACGACGGACTGGATCTGGCGCGGACCTGTCCGGGGCGACCGGACGGTTCGGTCACGGAACGGACTGCATACGCCCTGTCGAAGCTTATCCGCCAGGCTGATTATTACATCGATCTTCACACCGGCGGTACGACGTACAGCGTGCTGCCCATGTCGGGATACTCCCTGCACTCGGATCCCGCCACACTCGATACGCAACGACGGATGGCCCGCGTATTCAACCTGCCCTTCATCTGGGGCACGTCGCCCAATCTGGACGGGCGCTCCCTGTCCGTGGCTCGGGACGCGAAGGTGCCGGCAATTTATGCGGAGTACCACGGCAGTGCGACCTGTGACCCGAACGGTATTACAGCTTATGCGGCGGGGTGTCTCAACGTAATGGCAGATCTCGGCATGATCGAACGGGAAATCCCGGAGTTGAAAACCGATTATGTCGTTGAGGACGAGCGGGAAAACTCGGGGCACATGCAGATTCAGAATCCGGCGCCGTTGGCCGGGTATTTCGAGCCGGCAGTCGAACTGGGTCAACGCGTCGAGCCGGGTGATCTCCTCGGGACGGTGTGTGACGTGCTCGGCGATCGTGTTGAACCGATGCGCTCGACGCAGTCCGGCATTGTTCTGACCTTGAAGACGTTCCCGTGGGTCAACAAAGACGAAGGCGCCGTGGTCGTTGTTGAAGTCGATCGGCTCTTGGGCGGCTAGTGTCCGGTCCCGGAAATTTTTCCGGGATTTTGGCATTTGTCAACTTTGGGGTAACTTCGACAGATTGCAGATCGATCCATTCGTAATCGATTTCGACTTCGTCCGTCCTTACTTTGGTAACATCGATCCATGCAAAATGGATTTAAGCGAGATGGATAACGAAAACTTTTCATCGCCGAAAATCAATACATAATTTCTGGGACGTCACGCTAGTGTCCAGAGTCTTGATCGCGGGTAAGCCGCCGGCAATCTGTTTTGAAAACTGATGGAGGCAATCATGTCCGAACGACCGGTCGCATTAGTGACGGGCGCATCCCGCGGCATCGGCGAGGCAACCGCCGTGGAATTGGCGCGCCGTGGGTATGACCTGACGATCTTGGCGCGCACGGAGGCTGATCTGAACCGCGTCGCCGACGCCATACGCGATGTCGGCGGGCAGGCCTTGGTGCAATGCGGCGATCTCGTCGAAGTCGGCTTTGCCGAAGATGCGGTGCAGACCACCACCGATCGCTACGGGCGCTTCGATGCATTGATCAGTAATGCCGCCTGGCGCGAGATTGTCACCATGCGGACCATTTCAGTCGAGTCCTGGGAGAAGACGTTGCGCGTCTCGCTGACGGCGCCGGCGTTCATGGCGCGCGCGGCGGCGGTGCAGATGGAGAAGCAGGGGAAAGGTGTCATCATCAACGTCTCGAGCATCATGTCCGAACGGGCTGCGGGATTCGGTCCCGCATATGTCGCCTGCAAGGGAGCCCTGGATGCGCTGACATACGATCTCTCGGCACTGTATGCGCCGCAGGGAATTCGCGTCATCGCCATCAATCCCGGAGCCATCGTCACTGAGATGAGCGGGGATTATGAATCGGCGGACGGTGAAAGAATTACCGATAAACTCCGCGCCCAAAGCGAAGACATGATCCCCATGCGTCGTTGGGGTAGGCCGGAAGAAATTGCCCGAACCATTGCCTTTCTTGTCTCCGATGATGCGTCTTATATCACCGGCACGACAATCCTTGTCGACGGCGGCTACAAGACGCAGTTGTCCCCCTACAGCCTGAAGCACGTCATGTTCCCGGATGAATTCCCGAATAAATAAACCTGACCGGTTTGTTTATCACGCTTCACATCAGTACGCCAGATCGTCGGTGGGGAATTCGCCGTTCTTGACGTCATCTACATACGCTTTTACGGCCTCGATCACGTCTTGCTTCAGGTTGGCATACTGCTTGACATACTTGGCCTTGAAATCCGTGATGCCGAGCATGTCCGGGGACGTCAGCACTTGACCGTCGCATCGCGGTCCGGCGCCGATACCGATTGTGGGAATCTCGACGGACTGCGTGATCTCATTGGCCAGATCAGCGGGAATTGCCTCGAGCACGATGGCAAAACAGCCCGCATCCTCCAAGGCCTTGGACGCCTCGCGTAAGCGTTCCGCGGACGCCGCATCCTTTCCCTGGACGCGCCAGCCGCCAAATTTGTGAACCGACTGGGGCGTCAGTCCCAGATGCCCCATGACCGGGATGCCGGCGCGCAGGATCCGCTTTACTACCGGCACCATTGTCCGTCCGCCCTCGAGCTTGACGGCGTGCACTTTCCCCTGCTGCATCAGATGGCCGGCATTCTCAACGGCCGCTTCGATCGTCACCTGGTACGTCAGGAACGGCATGTCTCCGACAACCAACGATCGCTCGACGCCGCGGCTCACCATCTCAGCGTGGTACATAATCTGTTCGAGGCTCACGCTGAGCGTCGTCTCATGGCCGCCAAGGGTCATGCCGACCGTATCACCGACAAGCAGAATATCGACGCCGGCCGCGTCGAACATGCGTGCGGAGAAGAAGTCATACGCCGTCAGCATGGCGATTCGTTCGCTCGCTTGCTTCATGTCCTGCAGCGTCTGGACCGTTATTTTTTTCGGCGATTTCATAGATGATCCTGTCCATTTGTTGGTTTGTCAGTGATTTACCTTTTGCGTCAGCCAGATCAGCCAAACCATTATTTGAAACTAATTATAGGCACGCCACTGCCGTGTGTCAAACGGTCGACCTAATTGTGGTAAGCAGGATGTATTTTGTATTGTGTTATGGTCGCTGGATGCGGCACCTCCGTCAGCTGCCGGATTCAAGGCGCACCACGTGAGTCATGCGGAGCGTCTCGCACACTAAACCGTATCCGCCTGTTTTCCCGATGTCTTAGCCCGTGGGAACAGATCGGTGGGTTCGGTAGCCCCGTGGAATGCAGATTTTTCGTTCACTGGCTCATGTCCTGCAGTGGTGTTTGTTGATTCCTGTTTTAATCGGATTTCTTCGGTCGTATCTTGCTGCCATGGCGCGATTCCGGCGATCCCACAGTCCCAAAGCCCGCTACTTATACATCAACACGGTGAAGTCATCGCCCAGGTAGTCATCGATCAATTCCAGGCGGCCTGGGCCCAACGTCTCACAGTAACCCAGCACACTTTTCTTGGACGGACTGAAGAAGCGCGATGCGATGGTTTGGTAAACATTAAAGCCGTATGCGGTCTCCGTCGATTCGAATGCCGTGCGAACCATGCCCTCGAAAAAGACACGGCTACCGAAAGCGAAGATGCCGCTGCTGAAAACATAGTCGAATCTCTCGGCCGGCCTCGCGAGTAGGATATTGCGGCATTCAAACCTGGCATTCGGGCAGTTCTCGCGGGCGATCTGAACCATTTCCTCGACGATGTCGTAGCCGGTGAAATCCGGCCGGATGCCGTCCGTCGCGAGAAAGGAACAGAAGTCGCCGAGACCACACCCGATGTCCAGGATTCGCACACCGTTGAGGTCGCCGATGCGCAGGAATGCTTCGAATCGTTTCTCTTGTGTTGTGCGCGAATGCCAATGAAGCGAACGGTACGAGTTTTTGTGGTGGCTTACCAGTTTGGCGTACGCGTCATGCTGCCTTGTTTCGTTCGTCTGATACGCTTCCGCGGCGCTGTGGCGCCAGAATATGTCTGTCAGATTTGTCATAATTAATAGGATACGGTTCAAGGCACGTTCCTTCAATATCGGATCCGCGCAAATCGGTGGCAGGCGGTGTAATAGCCAGTTGTATTTACTAGCCCCGCGGCTTACTCGAATATTGGACAACTAATCAGTCCGGATTCCGACCGCCACCGCGCCTTGCGCCGGTGGCGGCGAAGTCCGCTGGCGATCAGGGTGCGAATCGTGGCTTGACCGGCGCAAGGCGGTGATCCTTGGACACAAATCTGTGTCTTGACACGGTGAATGGCTGCACGGTCACCACCGCCGGGATATGCCCTACGGTGGCGTCACAAGGCGACATCACATCTGGTTCGTCAGTTGTCAAAGCCGCTGGGACATGCCCGATGGTGATTCCTGCATGGACTTCGCGGTATCCAGACAGATTTATGGGCAAATAATCCGGCTCACGGCGCGGTGACGGCCGGAATCCCGT
>CAUZRT010000112.1:0-9843 GCA_963582235.1 Lentisphaeria bacterium | reverse complement strand
ACGGTAAACACCCTGGGTCGGTCGGTCGTTCCTCTCTTCCCCGTTCTTAATCGTCCTGTCACCAAATCGGCATGTCAAGTCTTTCCCTCAGTCTTGGCTCCGTCGGCTGTCACTAACTTGCACCACGGTCCTTTTTGACGTTCGCAATCCTAGTTATTTTTTCTCATCCGGCTTTCCCTTCAGTCCTTTCAACAGCCCCTTGGCGCCTTTGACAAGATTGGCGGCGCTCTTTTTGGCAGCGTCCACGGCGCCTTTTACTGCACCCGCATCAACGCTGGCCAATACCCCGAATTCGCTCACCGATTCGAAGATGCCGGCGAACACCTGTCGGTAAATATGATTCATTGCCTCGACAGCCGTCGCGCCCTCGGATTTCCGGCCGATCTCCGTCAAATGAATCTTCGGTAATTTGGCGCTGGCGGTCGTATTCTGCAGGATCTTCGTGGTGATCTCGATCTCGCCGTTTGCGAGACGCAGATCATCGATGATCACCTTCTTGCCGCCTTTATCATTGACGGCCGCGTCATCCCCAAAATCGCCATCGCCGGAGGTGGGAAGCGCCGTTTCAATGTTCTTTTTGATCCGGCCCACATTGCTCTCCCTTAATCCCAGTTCATAGTTGATCCGCGGCGCCTCGACCAGGAACCTCTCGATCACGATCGTATCCGTCCTCAATGAGCCGATGTCCAGTTTGACTGCGATCTGATCCAGCGAGAACGCGTACGGAGTCTTGAAATCCGGCGGGTTGCCGATGACCAAGCCGTGGATCTCACCCTCGCCGCTGAACGGCGATATGCTGACGCTTTCAACCGTGACCGGCACCCCGGCGTATTTCGAGCCAAACGTCTCGATCGCTTTTTCGACGCCGATATTGATTGATAAGTAACCTATGACAAGAGCCGCCGCAACAACCACGACCGCAACGACTGCGAGCACAACGATGATCCTGATGAGTTTTTTCATTGTTGGGACTTGGGATTGGGGATTGGAAACCGGTAACTGTATCGCATAAGTTTCTTTTTCTACGCGCTGTTTTCACAAGGGCCAAACATGTTGACCATAGCAATCCGTCAGGCGGCGGATTGCATGACCTCGACGCAAAGGGAGAAAACGGAGAATTATTGACTGGCTCGGATCTTGATCTGTAAGGGGAAGCATTTATTCTTTGTCAAAAGCGATCCGGGCCAGTCGATAATTCGTCTCTTTGCGTTCCTTTTCGACTTTGCGTCAAAGTTCCGGTGAAGCCGGTTAATTTATTTGCGATCGGCCAATGGCAAACAATACCGACATCGAAGTCAGCGTCGTCGTCCCGTTGTTGAACGAGGCCGAAAGCCTCCGTGCCTTTGCGGACCGGCTCGTCGGCACCCTCGACAAGAGTGCGGCAGCGTGGGAGGTCATTTTGGTTGACGACGGGAGCACTGACGAAACTTATGACGTCATCGCCGGGCTGGCGCAGGCAAACGGACACATTGCAGGCCTCCGCTTCAGCCGCAACTTCGGCAAGGAAGCGGCGATCCTGGCGGGGCTTCACGAGACCCGCGGGCGCTGCGCCGTTGTTCTGGACGGTGACGGCCAGCACCCGCCCGAACTGATTGCCGGGATGCTGGATATCTGGCGGCAGCGGGATGGCGACATTGTCTCGGGAGTCAAGGACAAGCGGGAAGTCGAGAATTTCGTTGCCCGCACGTTGTCGAAATTCTTCAACGCCGTCATGTATCGTTTAACCGGGATCGATCTGATCAATGCCTCGGACTTCAAACTCCTGGATCGAAAAGTGATCGACGCACTGATCAATCTGCCGGAGAAGAAGCGGTTCTTCCGCGGGCTGACCGCATGGATCGGTTTTCGCCAGGCGAAAGTGACGTTTGTTGTCGAGAAGCGCCTCGGCGGTCGCTCGAAATGGTCGACGAAATCACTGATCACACTTGCGGTCTCCGCAGTCACCAGTTTCTCATACGCGCCGTTGATCTGGATATTCTACCTGGGCATCATCGGCTTCGGCTTTTCGCTAATCATGCTGGCGGCTGCCATCTACACGTGGGTCATCGGTGATCAGGTATCGACGCTGATGGCCCTGACCGTGATTGTGCTGCTGTTCGGTTCCGTACAGCTTCTGTCCTCGGGACTGATCGGTATTTATCTGGCACGCGTTTACGAAGAAACCAAGCAGCGGAAGGACTTTATTGTCGCGGAAAGAACGACGACAAAATGAGCGGATGCGTCCGGATGACAACCGGCAGGGTTGAAAGGGTGGGGAATCAAATTGCCGAATCATTTGCTTTCGGCGACCAGCCGTCGTAAATCGTCGGTGACCTTTTCGTTGTCCCACATCAAGGTGTGATAGGTGCGGACGAAACGACCGCGACGATCCAGCAAGTACAAGTCACCCACCGAATACCTGTACATCGAGTTCCTGCATTTTCGCGACATGCGATACGTCGATAGAGAGAAGAAAATAATTCGCAACCAGGTCATAACTAACCCGCTGAAGTTTGTCATTTCGGACCTCGAGTTGCGCAGTATCACCAAGATCGGTCTGCAGGATTGGTTCAAGAAAAACTACAGGCTAACCAAATACAATAATTGCTTCGAATTAATCCGGGGAGGCAAGGGCGCTCATGTCCCGTGAGATACCATTCAATCGTCCGTTCATTGTCGGGAAGGAACTCACGTACATCTCAGAGGCGGTCGCCGGCGGCCATCTGGCGGGCAACGGCCGCTTCACAAAGCTCTGCCAGGAATGGCTGGAACGCACGACAGGCAGCAGGAAGGCGATGTTGACGCATTCCTGTACCGGCGCCCTCGAGATGGCAGCCATCCTTGCCGGAATCAAGCCGGGAGACCAGGTCATCGTCCCGTCATACGGGTTTGTGACCACCGCAAACGCTTTCGTCCTGCGCGGCGCGGATATCCGCTTTGTCGACATCCGTGAAGACACCTTGAACGTCGACGAACGCCTCATAGAGAAAGCCGTTACAAACCGCACCCGGGCAATCGTACCGATCCATTACGCCGGCGTTGCATGTGAGATCAACGCGATCATGGCCATAGCGGAGCGACATGGACTCGTCGTTGTCGAGGATGCCGCACAGGCAGTGGATGCCGGATGCGGCGGCCGCCATCTCGGCGCCATCGGACATTTCGGGACCTTCAGTTTTCACGAGACCAAAAATTTCATCAGCGGCGAAGGCGGCGCTCTACTTGTAAACGATGACAGGTTCATTGAACGCGCCGAGATCATCTGGGAAAAGGGGACCGACCGGGAAAAATTCTTACGCGGCGAAGTCGACAAATACACCTGGGTGGATATCGGTTCGTCGTTTCTGCCCTCCGAATTGGTTGCCGCCTTTCTCTATGCGCAGCTCGAGGAGACTGAGACGATCACCCGCAAGCGCCGGTACATTTTCGATTTCTACTTCCAACACCTCGCGGATCTCGAGGCCGCCGGCTGTCTCCGCCGGCCGGTCATCTCGGCGACGTCCGATCACAATGCCCACATGTTTTTCGTGTTGCTAAACGATGAACCCTCACGGGCTAAGCTGATCAAACACCTGGCCGCCGACGGCATCCAAGCCGTTTTCCACTACATTCCGCTGCACCTGTCACCGATGGGGCGGCAGTTCGGATACAAGCCCGGAGACCTCCCGGTCACCGAGGACCTGGCCGCGCGTGTACTGCGCCTACCCTGTTTTTTCGAATTGGCAACAGCGGACCAGGAGCGCATTGTCGCCAGTCTCTACAGATTCTTCGACATGTGATGCCATGGTCCCGGGTCATACCAGCCTTTCCGTTCCAGTCAAAGCACCGGTGACATCGATCTTGGCAAACTGCGCAATGGTGTGAACGATCGGGGTAATCTGGTTATCGATTCGGAACTTTTGTCGATTTTCGATTTCTAATATAACATGACTGAAAAACAGACAGGCAATTCGATGTTCGGCACTTATCAGAAAGGGCGGCTCATGAAGTTCAATATCTTCAAATCACCGCGTGACTTCACGGGCGAGCAACTCCTTTTGTTGACCATTATGGGGAACCATCGGCTTGTGCCGGCGATCCAGCGCGAGCTCGATCGCCGCGCGGCGCTACAGGCTGCACTCTCCTCCCTTTCCACACCGGCGGGCCTCGCCCACACTATACTTGGCCTGCAGCATACGGAACGCAGCGCATGAAGCGGAGTGTGATTCGCCGGTGCTTTTGTGCATTGCGCCTGTCCCCCTCCCCTCATCCATCTGCTTGCAAGCACCGGACAACCCTTCGTTTCCCTCCTCCCTAATCCGGTACATGCCTGCATCCGGTGGAAGTTCTCCCCCTCGTCACAATTGTGATTGTCTTGTCACGGAATCGCGACGAAAATTTTTGAATACCCCAGGGTGGCAGGGGATCAATGACCGCCAGAAACTTGTCATCGTTGAACATCGAAAACCGGCAATTCCTTTCACGCCTTCCCCAAGTACCGGCCGTCGCGCGTGTCGATCCGAATCACCTCGCCCACCTCGAGATGTTCCGGGACCTGCAACCGAAATCCGGTCTCGACCACAGCGTTCTTGGTACGTGCGGTCGCTGACGACGACTTGACGGAAGGGTCGCACTCCGCGATCTCGAGCGTGACCGTATCCGGTAACTGAATTCCTTTTACGGTGCCTTCGACCAACAGCGCCGTGACCTCCAGGTCCTCCGTTAGAAAACCAGTCTCTTTCCCGATGAACTCGGCCGGCAACTCGAACTGGCTGTAGTCCTCGAGGTCCATGAAACAAAACCGGTCCTGTCCCCGGTAAAGGAACTGCACAGGCTTTTTCTCGAACGTCGCTTCGTTGTACTCCTCATCGCCCTTACAACTGTGATCGACCTTCTGATCAGTGATGACACTGCGCGTCCGAATCTTATAGAGCGTCGCCCCACCGCGGGCCGACGGCGTATGGGCCGCAACGGTCTCGACTATGTGCGGCTCGCCGTTGATCTCGATGACGACGCCCTTCTTCAACTGGTTGGCTGAAATCATTGGTGTCCCCAGAAACTCGGGTGTTCGGCCATCCGTGAGCCGACGGATTCGTTCCACGTGTCCCGTATATGAATGGTCACGTGATGTTCAGGATTGTGTGCAGACGGACGGCCCGAGTTGCTGTTGAATATGAGCCGCCCGCGCGGCGCGCTCATTCCGTCAGTCTCCTGATCCTTGCGACGATCTCCGTCGTCGAATACCCCGGAACGAACGGTACGAACCAAAACGCGCATCCACTGGCCTTCAAAACCGCGTACTCCTCGCAATGGAGTGTGTCTTCCGTGTAATCCCCGCCTTTGACATACACGTCCGGCGGCAACATCCCGAGAATCCGTGTCGCCCGCGGCTCGTCAAAGATTACCACCGCATCCACAGCGGCCAGGGCGGCAATCAGATAGGCACGATCAGTTTCGGAAGTCAACGGCCGGTTCGGTCCCTTGATTGCCTTCACCGATGCGTCGCTGTTCAACAGAACAATCAGTGCATCGCCCTGCTGCCGTGCCTGATTCAGATACTCGACGTGCCCGCGGTGCACGAGATCGAAGCAACCGTTCGTCAGGGCCAGCCGCTTGCCGGCCTTCAACAGCCCCTGCCGCCACGTTACCCCGGCAGCGAGCGACATGATTTTTTTTGACGGATCCTGCATCGTCGGCGCGTTTGGTTCCTGGTTCCTGGTTCCTGGTTCCTGGTTCCTGGTTCCTGGTTCCTGGTTCCTGGTTCCTGGTTCCTGGTTCCTGGTTCCTGGTTCCTGGTTCCTGGTTCCTGGTTCCTGGTTCCTGCGGAACGGTTTCTGTGGAATGTCAGATCGGATTGCTGTACTGTTTAACGCTCGAAGTTTTCAAGCGCCTTGGATCCCCGCCGGTGGATTCCGATAACCATCACCCACTAACATAGAACCAGCCTGCCCATGAAAATCCTTGCCATCGGCTTGAATCCGGGTGTGCAGCGGACATTGGTCTTTCAAAAATTCCAGCCCGGGAGCGTCAACCGGTCCGAGTCTCTTACCGTGACGGCCGCGGGCAAGGGCGTTAATTTTGCACGCGCAACAAACATCCTGCAACCCGGCGCGGGCATTGTCGCACATTTTCTCGGCGGGGACACGGGCGATTTCATCACTCAGCAATTGGGCACGGAAAAGATACCGCAACTGACCGTAAAGACAACGGCCCCGACACGCACTTGCACAACGCTGCTGTGCCGCGCTACGGGAGAGATGACCGAGTTGATCGACCCGTCGCCGGCCATCACCGAGGCGGAGGCGGACGAAATGCGGAAACGTCTCCGAGCGCAACTGCCCGACGCGGATGCAATCGCGCTCTGCGGTACATTTCCACCCAGCGTACCGCCCAGCCTGTATGCAGAGATCGCACGCAGCAAAGGCACCGCACTACTGCTGCTCGACGCCTATCGAAATGTCGAGGAGGTGCTGAGCACCGGCATGGTCGACATCCTGAAGATCAATATTGATGAACTCAAAGCGTTGACGGGGCGTGACGATGTCGCCAACGCCGCGATGCATTGCATTGCCACCTATGGCCTGAACTGGGTGGCACTGACCAACGGTCCCGGCGTTGCCTGCCTGTTCTCTGAAACGAAACGTCACAAGTTCAAACCGCCGCCAATAGACGGCCTTGTGAACCCGATCGGTGCCGGTGACACGACGGCGGCTGTCATGATCATTCGGATGCTCGAAGGTTGTCCCGCGCCGGAAGCCTTTTGCTGGGGACTGACAGCCGCCTCGGCATCCTGCCGGCATCTCAAAGGCGCCGTCTTCGACATTGCCGAGATGGAAGAGAATTTCAGCGCCGTACAGCAAGGCGCATCCGGCACAAACCAGCCTTGAGATCTCAGACACTCGAGGGATCAGGGTTCGGTAACGGATGCAGCCAGATCCTTCCGCTACCGGAAGTACATTTGGCGAACGGACACGCCTTGGAGCGCCGACTGCAACCACGTCCGAGTAATTCCAAGTTTCTGAAGAGCGCAAGGCTTCGCGACACATCGTTGGATGACGCCACTGATAAAATCCGAGCATGATCGGCCCGCCGCATTCGCCGAAGCAGCGCGTGATGCGGCTATCCTATTCGTGGCAACCCTGATTGTCGCCATCGTCCTCGAACTGAGTCAGTGGTCCGGCTTCAAGCTGAACCTGGTGCCGGGTATCGCGACATGGAGGCCTACGCGGACCAGACCCTCGACCTCTTTGACGGCACCTGGCCGAAAGCCGAACCGTTCTACCGCGCACTGCTTTATTCCTACGCACTCGCGGCAATGCTATGGCTCGCCCGTTCACTGACGGGTGTCGCCATCGTTCAGGCCGTATTCTTTGCCGCCGCCGTTGTCCTGATCATGCTCACAACTCGCATTGAAGGCGGGCGCCTGGCCGGGTGGATCGCCGGTCTCGCACTCCTGTCATACGGCGGTGCCGCCTACTGGATCGTCATTCCCCACAGCACCTTGGTCAAGCTCTTCCTTGCCTATCTGTTTCTCTTTCTCCTCGCCGTCCTGCGCCAGGTGATTCGCGGGTTGTCCAAAGGATCTGAGGGTGAACGTGCCCCCCGACGCCGACGCGAATCGGCGAAGGCCTCGCTGAACAGCGCGCCTGCCGGCGGCGGAGAATCCGAACACGCCGCCACCGAACGGTCGGCCGCTTTCCCGCGCCACGCCTGGATCCTCGCCGCGACCGGCGCCGATCCTCCGGTGGCGCCAGGGTATGTACACAACGCGTGTGTGCCTACGCCGTTGTCTTTGTTGTCCTTGCCGCCGTCATGATGCATCCGTACAAGGAATACGAAACGCCGCTGGATCATTATAATCTCGGTCACTGTGCGCTGTTGTTCAACGATCCGGACGCCGCCGAGCACTACCTTTTCGCCGATGTCAGGCGATGGCAACTGACGCACGCAGCGCCCTGATGCCGGCCGTCGCCCACGTAATGCAACAGGAGAACGAGCAGGCCTTAGGGGTAGTTCAGGCGTTGCGTCGTGCAGAGCCTGCCAATCCCGATTTGATCCGATCTGAGTTGGCGTTGCTGAAGCTGACCGGTAAGACCGCTGCGGAGCAGGATCTGCGACGCCGCGCCGCTGCTCTGCTGGCGGGCACCCGCGGCGTCAACGCCGTACTCACGATCTTTGAGAATTACCGCAAAGTGAATCCAATCAGTTGAAGAAATACGCCGGCATGCTGTAGATGGAGTGAAAGACAAAGCTCGTCGGCTGCCGGCCAAGGCCGGGCCACGATATTACGGAGTCCGCAAAAACAGGCCCTAGTCAACTCCCTGCCGCTCGCGGCACAATCCGCACAAAATCTTCGCCATACTCGACGGTTGCAATCGGGGTCCACGCCTCGCCGTCGCGGTAAAACAGCTTCTTCGTCTCGTCGATAGCAAATTTCCCGGCGGCAAAATCGAACACGACCCCAGGAAAGACGATCCAGTCGCCGCCCTGCTTCAAACATTCCTGATTAGCCGCTGCGACAGCCTCGAGCGCATCGCCGAAGCCGCCGACCGGCCGCTTATCCGGACGCGCATCGGCGATCGCCTGCAGCGCCCTGAGTTCGTGTCCCTGAAAATCGATCGGGACCTTTGTCGAGATACCGAGGATCGGGCCGCTGTCCATATTGTTGCCGCCGCCTTCGTACGGCTCTGCGATGATGACGCTCGACCGCAGGTAGTCGAGCCTGGCGAGAATCGCGCGTTCAATTGGAACAGTATGCAGTCCAACCAGATGGCGAGTGCCGTCCGTGAGATAGGTCAAGTCGCCCGGATGCACGTTGAGGCAGGGAAAGTCCGCGGTGAGGTTGGTCAAAGGCACAAAGCCGGCGAAAAGCACAAAGTCGATACCGTATGCCGCCAACTGTGTGCGCAACGCGTTTGTCCACTCCCCTCGAAGCTGCCGGCCCTCGGGCGTCGCCAGGGTGATCCGCTTGCAGCTGCGTTGGCGATGGAACACCCGTATGTCGTTCGCCACGAGATTGAGATTGAACCGCCCGGCGATTTCACGCGCTCGGCTTTTTTCCGGGCAATCGGTAACCAGGGCGGCGACGTCAAAGGCCGCCCGGCCGCCGGCATCCCATCGCCGGAGAATCCGCTCAGCATTGGAACCGCTGCCACTCAGAAAAATGGCGATCTGCGGCCGCCGGTCGGCGGCAAGTGAGAAAAATGGTTCGGGCAAGTTCATGGCATAGGAATTTCTATTTGCACTATTTCATCGGAAATTGTTGTATTCCCAATTTGAAATCAATGCCAAGCCTTTATACAGTTACGCAAAGTCGCGTTTGTTATTGCCCGCCACGGCAAAATTGTTACGCAGTCCTGCGTTGTATCCCCGCAATTCGAGCAGTGTCCGCCGCTATGGAAGCCGTGATGTTGCACCCTATGCGCACTGTCGATTCAACAGCCATAAATAATACCAATAATTCTGCATTTGCAAGGACCTGATGCACCGCACGATCCTCTCGAGTCGCTGGCAGTCTTGCCTGAACCCGCCCGCAAACCGTGATTCGGCGCCCGGGTCGCTTTCATCCGCCGCAAATCACCTTGACTGCCCGCTCCGGTAATCCAACCTTCCAACAATCCAATCCACAATCTCCCCCGACTTCGCTCCGTCATCCGTCGACGGACGGAGACGGACGTCGTCGGGCTGACGCCAATCCGCAATTCACAATCACAATCCCAATCCCAATCCCCAATTCAACGGAGGTATTCCGTGACTCACCCGACACGCAAAATTCTCTATGGTCTCGCCGCCCTTGCAATTCTCACCTCGAGCGCTTTGGCGGCAGGTGACGGCTGGAGGATTTTCGATGTCTTTCAGCGCAACAAGGCGAAACGAATCGAGATG
>CAUZRT010000111.1:0-9890 GCA_963582235.1 Lentisphaeria bacterium | reverse complement strand
GCCGCCGCCTGTCATCCCGCCGCCCGGCATCCATCCCAGCGCCGTCGTTGAACCCCCATCATCGATCGCGTCGAGTGCACATATTGGTGCGTGTGCAGTCATCGCCGCCGGCGTCACGATCGGCGAGAATTCCATTGTCGAGGCAGGTTGTTTCGTCGGCGCCGAAACAACCATTGGCCGCGACAGCCGGCTTCATCCCAACGTCACGGTGAAAGAACGCTGTGTCCTTGGTGACCGGGTGATCGTACACAGTGGAACGGTCATCGGCAGTGACGGGTTCGGTTACATCCCCGGTGCCGAGGGCCACAAAAAGATTCCGCAAACCGGCACGGTTCAAATCGACGATGATGTCGAAATCCACGCTAACGTGGCGATCGACCGCGGCCGCTTCGGCCGCACCTGGATCAAGTCGGGTGTGAAGATCGACAATCTCGTACAGATCGCCCATAATGTCGTTATCGGCGAACATTCATTCGTCGTTGCGCAGGTCGGCATCGCCGGCAGTACGGAGATCGGGAAGGGTGTCGCCCTCGCCGGCCAGGCCGGTGTTGCGGGGCATGTGAAGATCGGTGACGGGGCAAAGGTTCTGGGACAGACCGGGGTCTGGTACGATGTCGAACCCGGTGCCCTTGTCATGGGTTCGCCGGCCGTCTCGCGAATCGAGTTTCTTCGATTCTATGCACTCCTCCGGCGGCTTCCCGAACTCTTCAAAAAGGTGGACAAGCTGGCGAAGGGCAAATAGAAAGCGGACTGGGGACTGGGATTGGAGAACGATTGAACTCAGCGGTCCCGCATGCGGGGATATCGCTGGAGTGATTGGTTCTCTCCTCCTGATCCGCGTTTCCGAGAACGGACGTTCTGTATCGTCCTCGCTTCCTATTCCTAATTGCTTCCTTTTACGTCCGAAGATCGCGCTGACGCGCTCCGAGGACGATGCTGAAAAGGCGTCAGTCAGCGTCCGCATTCGTTAAACTTGGCTTGAGAGAAAGGGGACTGGGGACCGCACGAACATCACGTCACAGGATCCTGTTTCTTACCATCTTCCGCCTTGGCCTCCTCCCCGTTCTTACGGATGCCGGTCATATCCGCCTTGCTGTCGCCCTTGACGTCAGGCTTCGCATCTTTCATCGCGGAGTCGGCGTCGGTCTCCGTCTTCTTCTGGTCACGATCCCTGGCCCCAGCGTCCGCTCGTGCCTCCGGATCAGAATCTTTCTTGCCGGCCTTGCCGTCGCCCCCGGCCTGCGCCGCGCCGTTCGTGCCGGTCTCACCGCGCTGGCCTCGACCCGGATCCAATGCGTCCTTGCCGCCGTCGCCTTCGTCCTTGTCCATGTGCCCGGTCACGGCGAGGAACACATTCTCGAGATCGACTTCGATTTCTTTTATGAAGAGGACACGCACGTTGCTTTCAATCAGTTTCACCGTCAAGTCGGCGACCTCATTGCGCTTGCCCTGGTAATCGACGCGAATTTCATTTCCTACCGGCAGAACATTAGTGATGTGCCGCCGCACGTCATTCTCATCGTTGTTGTCGACGTCCTTAAGGACTTTGGCAGCCACATCGACGTCCGAGTCGACCTGAATGAGGAGTTGAATGTGCTCCTGGAGCGAATGTGTGATCTCGGCCAGGGAACCCTGGATAAGCAATGTCCCCTTTTCAATGATCCCGACCTCATCGCAGATGGTTCCCAGTTCCGGGAGAATGTGCGATGACAGCATGACGGTTTTGCCGATTTCCTTGAGCCGCAAAATGGTGTTGCGCATTTCGATACGCGCGTACGGGTCGAGTCCGTTGGCGGGCTCGTCGAGAATCAGGATGGTGGGATCGTGGAGGAGCGTCTTGGCGATGCCGATCTTCTGATGCATTCCCCGCGATAACGACGAGACCTGGTAGTCGAGCATGTGCGTGGCATCGGTCAACTCGAGGACCTCGTAAATCCGCTTCCGCCGCAACCCGACCGGAATCTTGTACGCCGCTCCGAAAAAGTCGAGATACTCCCACACGCTCATCTGTTCGTAGACGCCGAATTCATCGGGCAGATAACCAATCATCCGCTTGATTTGCAGAATATTTCGCGGCAGAACCTCCATGCCGTCAATCCAGGCGCGGCCACGGCTCGGATTGACCAGCCCGCACAGCAGCTTTATAGTCGTTGTTTTGCCGGAGCCGTTCGGGCCGATATAACCGAAAATCGTCCGCGCTGAGAGTTCCATGGTCAAATCCCTGAGCCCCCTGCCGCCGCCATAATCTTTACCGAGATTCTCCGTTCGAATAATGGTGCTCATTTCTGAAATCCCTGTATCAAGTTTTCCGGCTTCACCGGAGCTTTTTGTCCTTGATTCGTAATCGCTCTGTATTCGAACATCGATTACGATTTGATCGATTACGAGTGAAGCGCTGCTGGGCGTGAAAAAAATAATTTCCTATGCAACCAACATATGTAGTGAGCCCGTCGACCGCAGGACTCATGAAGTCGTTTCGACCAAAATCAACCAAGATTGCCCGCCATCCAAACATTCCCTTTCCCCAAGACTCCGACTCCTCAAAACACTCCTGCGTGTTCCGGTTGCAGGACGCCACCGACGGCAATCTTAAGATCCTGGACCCGCCATGTGTTCATGCGCGGGGCGCTGAGTGGATCCGTGATCTTTTTGACCGTCTTTGATTCGAGAACAATCCGGAAATAGCCGTCGGCAGGATCGAATACGGAGGCCGCCTGCACATTCTCGAAGATGTGCAGGTTCCCTTCAACCCGGGTTGCGGGAATCAGCTGTTCAGCATCGCCGGCGTTGTGCAGGAGAGCGAAGGACCACTTTACGTTGCGGCTGCGATTGTCGCCGACAAAGCGAATGTACACCGTATGCGGCGCCATCCGTGTGAGCGGCGCCGGCAGGAAGGAGTGGAAATGATATTGCGTTTTCGTTCCGCGCTGCTGAACATCTTGCCATCGATTATTGAACATCAAGGCCCGCGCCCGACTGCCCACGGGTTTGAAGGTCATGCGCTCGAACGGCACCCATATTTCCTCTGTTGTCAAATCCTGGCGCACGGAAATTAGATTGACCTCTCGCCCGACGATCGCGAATTCATCAGGGATGCTACCGGTCCCGTCTTTGCTTGTGTTGACGAACAGGGCGAGCAACGGCACCGGCGTCCGTTTCTGCAGGAGATGATCGCGAAGACTCCCGATTTCCGACGACAGCACTGTCAACCCGGCCCGGCTGCGCTCCGGATCCACCGCGCAGGTGCGGCCGCTCAGGCTAGCGGGGTAAGCCCCGTTGGCACATACAATCATGCCGTGAACCGGGTTGATCCCCTCCGGAATCTCCCATTTTTCCATGACGACGCCGCCCTTAGACCATGAAACGAGCGGTGTTTTGCCGCTCGGATCGCCCTCGCTCGCGTGCAATGCAGCGAAGAAACTCGGCGCATAGGGCCGCAGCAATAGACCTTCGAGTGAATTCCGGCCATCCCTCTGATTGATGGTCAGCGGGTCGCGGACAATCTGATGCTTGCCGCGGTCGACAAACTCGCCTTTCTTCAATCCGGGCTTATCCGATTTACCGCCGGCGCTCTTCGCCTGATTGCTGACTTTCGAGCGCCGGCGTGCTGTCCGTACCAAATCACCTTCGGTTCGCAATGCCGGGGGCGGCAGCAGGGCGCGGATGTGCCGGTCGACATCGTTACTCTTCACATCCAGACCGCGCTCCAGCTTCGAGAACAGGCTGACGATCTGCTCGCTGCTCCCATCTTCGGTAAACGGCGCATCAAAGCTCAGAATTGCAGCCGTGTACTTGCTTAACTCCCGCCCCTGCCTCTGGGCCGCGGCAAATACCAGTATCGTTGCAATGCCGGCGACCAACGACAGGGCAACCCAGGAGGTCAATCGCTGTTTGGACAGAATGCCGATGGCCACGAACGCCAGAACGACAAGGAAATATATGACAAGGAAGACCCGGATGCGGCCGGCGCCCGGGATGACAATGCCGGTCAATGAGTCCAATGCCGCCGCTAGATGGGCATCGCCGTGCGATGAGGCATAGTCGACGTTGCCGCCGAAACACAGGATGTGTTTCCAGATAGCGTTAAAATTCCCAGCGGTAGTCCGAATCAGCTTCTGTGACGGATTGACGGCGCTGACGCCGATGACTCCGAGGCCATACCGCGACCAGCGTGTCAGCGGAAAATCCCCATGCCACAATGTCGTGACACCCTCGCCGCGCGGCACACTCTCGAGGAAATCCGTGCCTTCGGGCCAGACCAACTCCGTACCGCCGATCTGCGTGAACGCCTTCAAAACGTCGAGCTTTCGGATCCGTAAGGGCGTGACCGGCAGAATCTTCTTCAACGGTGTGCCGGCAGCCGCAACAATACCGTGAGGATCGGCGATCATGACGGTGCCACCGCGGGCGATGTAATCCAGAAGCGCATTGATCTGCCGGCTGTGCATGTACTTAAAGTCCGGCTGCATGAGAACAAGTATGTGGAGTCCGTCATACCCGACCCAGTGATGCGGAATTGTCTCCGCCTTGAAGTGATTCGACAGGTACTTGTCGTGCAGCCCTTTGTTCTTGGAAAATTGCCCGTAGTCCAAATCGACGTTGTCGTTGACGAAGGCAACGTAGCGGTTTTTTGGACTGCCGACGCGAATGAGTGCGTCTTCTCTGTCGATGAGGTTCCCATCGGCGAACAGATCGATCGTGTAGTCTGCCACCGAACCGATGGTGACCAGCGTCCGAAAATCCAGGCGGTGCCCGGCCGCGAGTTCGAAGGTGTGGTCATGAATCGTCACGTTACGCTGACCGCGCGGCTTGAGTACGAGGGTGACCGTCCGCATGACCTCGTCCGGATTATCCACGCGGTAATTGAAGTAGGCCCATGCATGCGCAGATATTCGCGGGGAGTAACCGAAGCGCAGGGTCGCCTGGGCAATCTCCGGCAAGGCAACGGCGCTGCTGGCAAAAGCAAGGAACGCGAGCCCGCCCGAGGTAGTGAGATAGTGTCGAAGGGCCATTGATATGCACTGAGCGTCGAGTGTCGGTTGTCCAGCCGCGCAAAGACGCGCGCAAGCGATTGTCCAGCGCCTTCGAGCGGCAGGACACAAGTGGTAGGCAACCGATTTCAGAGGCCGGTACTATAGTCCACAAATATTCGTTGTCAAACCACATGACGTTTGCATTAGGGGGGAACATAACATAGATTTGTGGTTCTGTAATGCCTTAATGGGATACGGGGTTTCGGGCACTCAGAATCGAGGGTTCAATGTGGCCGCTTCAGCCGTGTTATCCCCGCGGCTAGACATCGGCCGACAAATAATTAAGGACAGGAAGTTTATGAAATGTAATCCGCGACGGTTCACCCTCATCAAATTGCGGGTGGCGAAGTCCGCCGTAGCCAGGATTCCGGGCTTCCGCAGGGGGGTCGGAACGAAGGCGAAGACGAGAGTAAATTCAATCAACTTCACGCTGATTGAATTGCTCGTGGTCATCGCCATTATTGCGTTGCTCGCGGCACTGCTGCTGCCGGCATTGAGTCAAACCCGGGCGCGGGCGCGAAAAACGAAATGTATCGGGCAGCTGAAACAGCTCGGCACCGCCATAGTCATGTACCGCGACGCCCATGACAATCAAATGCCAATGTGGTTGTCCAGCATGCGTGCGGATTATCTCGGGAATGAGCCGAAAATCTATATTTGTCCGCAAGACCCTACTCACGGTTTCGACGGCGGTCGCGCCGGTTACGGCCACCCCGGCAACGATGAAACAGGCAATTCCCACCCGCCGCCGAGCCCGGCTCTGGACCAGCAGGACCGCATTGACTCCAGCGTCGACGATCGATTCTGGGAGACCGATGATACCTTTCGCAACGATCCGCAGCGCACCGACGCCGGCGGCGATCCAGCGATACAGAACTGCAGCTACATGTATGAATTCCCCAACATCGCCTGCTCGTGGTATACGCCGGGCGAGCCGGGCGACTTTATCCCGCCGGACGGGGTCACCAACAAAACCTGGGGCCAGGTGAAAGTCGAACAGATGCGGAATGGCTTCGGGCGCGGCGGGGGTTACCCGCCCGGCGGCGACGCCTGGGAGGCGGGATCCTTCCCGGCCATCCGCTGCTTCTGGCATTGGAAAACAGTATGGGGCAACCGCGAATTAGTCCTTAACGCTGCCTACGACAGCCGGCATTTCGATAGCCGGTTGGAGTGGGAGCTTGGAATCTACTAATAGTGTCCTCAGTCTTAATTGGTGCTTGAACGGAAACCCCCACGGCGAAGGCCCGGTGGAAGGGGTCGCCAATAGCCGACTAAGTTGCTCCAAGGGGGGCTCGTCCGACGTGAGTTTGAGGCTGGAGCATCGGCGGGCCGCCGCCGCGCATCGGGAAATCACGAGTTTTCGTTCAGGCACTAATCAGTGCCTGAACGAAAACGACGACTGAAGGCGGGTCCGACGCCCTCAATCGTGGAGCACAGCACTAATCCGCCAAAGGAACTCCAGAGAGCGGTCGATGGCGCATCAGAACGGCGTAAAACTGACAGTATGCATCGCGTTCCTGGCGGCGTGTGCCGGATTTTGTCTGGCTCCCGGCGACACCGACCGTGCATGGACGGATTCCCGGCCGATTGAGGAACCGCCGGCATTGGTCGGGGCCGAACTGCCGATGTTGGATGCCGACGATGTCTTTCATGCCAACCGGACGCTCGATGAGGCCGAGCGTTTGATGCGGCGGAAAAAGTACCTCGAGGCGGAACAACTGCTCAAAGTTATGCTCGGCAAACCCTATTTCCAGACCGAAGTCGCGTCCATGATCCGCGATATATCCCGGTCCCGCGAACGCACCGCCATCCTTGTCAAAAAAAAGCAATCGCTCGATGAAATCATCCACGAGGTCGACAAAGGCTACACCGTTCCTGACACCTATGGCCAGTACCGCACCATCACGCCGAACATGGACCCTCTGGAACTGCCGCCGGGGCCCATGCAGGATCTCATCAGTCGCCGCATCGACATGTACCTGGTCGACGCCACCGTTGAGGACATCGTCATGGCCCTCAGCGAGGTCGATGGCTTGAACGTCATCGCCGACCAGGCACTGACTGCCGACGCCCAGTTGACGATCAGCGTCCAGAATGTCCCGATGTCCGAGATCCTCAGTTATATCACCCGTAACATGGGGATCGAGTTTGAATTCGGCGAGAACGTCATGTGGGTGACGCAGGCCGCGCAGACCCCAGGCGGCGGCACCGGTCCCGACCTAGTGACCCAGATCTATTACCTGCGAAGCGGATTCGTCAGCAGCAGCGGCGGCGGCGGCGGCGGCGGCGGCGGCGGCGGCGGTTTTGGCGGCGGCGGTTTTGGCGGCAACCGGGGCGGTGGTTTCAATGGCGGCGGCGGCGGTTTCCGGAGCGGCCGTGTCGGCCAGCTACCGGGCGACGGCGGCCTCGGTGGTGGCGGCAGGGGTATTGGCGGTGCCGTGTCCGGCCCCGGGGAGGACACCCTCAATGACGTCCTCACCGAATTCCTCGTCGATCATCCGGACTGGCCGACCGAAGGCGCAAAATATAAGATTTATCGCGACCGCAATATCCTCGTGATCCGCACATCTCGGGAGATGCTGGAAGTGGCCAACGAGCTTGTTTCGACCTTTGACGTCGTTCCTCTGCAGGTTGAAATTCAGGCACGGTATATTACCGTCCGACAGGACGAGCTCTTCCAACTCGGGGCGACGATTGAGGAGATCACTTATGACCAGGACTTCATTCCCCGTTTCAACGCCGTGGGCACCTCGCCCCTGCTTGATTTCTCCGAGGGCGTCGGCGGCCACGGCACGCTCAACATCGGCGGCATCATTGATGATTTCACATATAGGGCATTGTTCCAGGCGTTGAAGACGAAAACCAACTTCCATAGTATGAGCGCCCCGAAAATCACCGTCATGAACAACCAAACCGCCAATCTGCGTCAGGGCGATCAGCGTTTCTATTTTGACGAATTCGAGCAGCAGTCGGACATTATCTCCGGCGACAACCCCGTCGTCGTAAGCCAGACCGTACCGGTCGGCTCGCCGCAGGAACTGCAGCTCGGCATTACCTTTAATGTCACACCGAATATCGGCAACGATCTGAAGACCATCTTTCTCGACTTGGATATCAATATTCAGGACTTTCTCGGGTTCGAGGCTATTTCCGAAGACATCAGTTTACCGGTCACAAATCAGAACAACCTCTCAACCGTGGTTGCCGTCAACAGCGGCGAGACCCTCGTCCTCGGCGGTGTCATCACCTCGCAGGGCTCGAAGACGAGCAGCCGCTTGCCGCTTCTGGGCGAACTACCGATCATCAAGCACCTCTTCAGTAAGCACGATGACACCGACAATCCCAGTCACCTGCTGATTTTCGTCACCGCCCGCATCATCGATCCCGACGGCCGCTACAACGTCGTCGAGCCACTGTTGGACGAGGAGGATGTTATCGACGCCCTGGATGTCGAGCCGAAACATGAGGGCCTATATCTCGACGAGCCCCTGCCGGTTGAACTCCCGGTACCAGCCGGGCCGTAGGAGAGACAGCATGTGCGATTGGTGCACAGGCTTCCAGCATGTGAAACGATTGATGCCGCGGCATTGTGAAAAAAGGTGGACGGGGCTCCGTGCCCGTCCAAGCGTGATAGAATGCTCACGATGGGCACGGAGACCCGTCCTACCTTCCGGCACGGATGCCGTGCATAAGAAACGCCTGCTCTGGCGCAGGCGTTTTCCGTTTTATGGTCGCGGCCGCCGTTTGCAATCGCGTGCCGGCTGGGATTATGTTGGCTGCGACGCGCGCAGCGCATTGTTTTTGCGGACTCCGCAAAAACATAACGAAACTTTGCATCGGAAACGGTGGTCCAATATCGAATGATATCGTTCGCGGCATAATCACCACCAGCGCACAAGTCGCCGGGCATCGCCATCGACGGGTAACCATCAAAACTCTCTTCTCCGGCAAAACTGATTATGAGATTCCTCGGGCAAGGCGGTCGCGTTCTCGGGCTTGATATCGGCACTGCGACGACAAAGATCATCGTGCTCGAGCGCTATCGCAAGGAATTGCGAATCGTCGACAAAGATGTCTTGAACAACCGTGAGCAAGGCTTCATGGACGAGCAGGACGTCGCCGAGTACCTCAACGGTTGGCTGCGGGAACGCGGTCATGCGGATGTTGAAGCCATCGTCGGCCTGCCCCAACATCTCGGCGTCACGCAGTTGACCGATTTTCCCCCCGCTGATAAAAAGCTCGATGCCCTTGTCGCTTATGAGACCCAGCAGTTGGCAGGGATCTCCGATGAGATATTCATTTCCGACTACGGGCGATCCGAGCCGTTTTACCAATACAAGAACCCCGTCCTCATCGGCGTCTGCCTTGACAATCTCGTAACCCATCGCATTAATGCCGTTGCCCCCACCGGACTCAATCTGCTCGATATGAATATGGAAGGCATCGCTCTCGCCAATGCCTTCCTGTACATCGAGCCGGAGGCGCGCGATCGCAAGGAACTGCTCCTCTTGATGGAAATCGGGGCGGTCAATACGACCTTCGCGCTAATCATGGAGGGGCAGGTGTTCTACACCGGCAGTTTTCCCTACGGCGGTGACATATTTACCGATGCCTTTGCCGCCCATCACGAAATCTCCCAGGATGAAGCAGAGCAGGCCAAACGCACCGGGCAGATCGTCTTTTCCGATATCAATGCGCCACTTACCGGCTGCGCCCGGACGCTTTCTGGCGAGCTCCAGGCCGCCCTCGAGCAGTGGCGCACGCAGGCGCAACTCGAGGATGTCGACCTGCCAATCGGCGGCATCTATCTGTGCGGCGGCGCCTCCCTCCTGCCCGGTCTCACCGAATTCTTTCAGA
>CAUZRT010000110.1:0-9902 GCA_963582235.1 Lentisphaeria bacterium | reverse complement strand
CGAAGCGTGTACACCAACGGTGTACCGTCATAGAGCCCAGGATTGGCCGGCGAAACAGGCCTACCCTGGGCCCTCGGGTCCGTTGCAGCCAAAACCCGGAACGGGTTGGCTCTTCTCTACCATGGTAACCCAGAGTTGCCTTCGCGGCAACCCTGGGCTGTACGGTCCCGCATTCGGGACCGTTGGCGTCCGTGTTCCACACCACAATCCACGCACCGCAAGTGTAAACGCCGCGGGCTACCTCTCGCCCTTGCCCCGGCGGGACGCGACCCTATTCACACCGGGCCATATGCACGATCAGATCGACGACCTTGTTCGAGTATCCCCACTCGTTGTCATACCACGCGACCAGCTTGACAAAATTATCGTTCAGAGCGATGCCGGCCTTGGCATCGAAAACGCTGGTGCAGGTCTCGCCGATGAAGTCCGATGATACGACGTCGTCTTCCGTATAAGCGACGACTCCTTTGAGATCGCCCGCGGCGGCCGCCTTGATCTTCTCCTTGATCGTCTCATAACTGGCCCCGCGCTCCAGGCGGCAGGTCAGGTCGACGACCGACACGTTCGCCGTGGGAACGCGGAATGCCATACCGGTGAGTTTGCCTTCGAGATCCGGAATCACCTTGCCGACGGCTTTGGCAGCGCCGGTGCTCGACGGGATGATATTGTAACAAGCCGCGCGGCCGCCGCGCCAATCCTTAGCGGACGGTCCGTCGACCGTCTTCTGCGTCGCGGTCACGGCGTGGACCGTAGTCATTAATCCTTCCACAATGACGAATTCGTCGTGCACGATCTTGGCCAGCGGCGCCAAGCAGTTAGTTGTGCATGACGCGTTCGACACAACGTTCATATCCGGCGTGTAGGTGTCGAAATTAACGCCGCGGACGAACATGGGCGCATCCTTGGACGGTGCCGATATGACGACCTTGCGGGCGCCTCCGGTCAAATGCGCCGAGGCTTTGGCAGTCTCGGTGAAGACTCCGGTGGATTCGACGACGGTATCGGCCCCGCAGTCACCCCAGGGGATCTCGCCCGGATCCTTGGCTTCATAGATTTGAATCGCGGTACCATTGACAACGAGCTGATCACCCGCCGCCGTCACGTCCCCCTTGAAGCGGCCATGCACCGTGTCGTACTTGAGCATGTAAGCCATATAATCCGGCTTGATGAACGGGTCATTGATGCCGACAACATCGACCTCGTCATTGTCCAGGGAAGCTCGAAACACAAGGCGGCCGATCCGCCCGAAACCGGTAATTCCGACTTTCGTAGCCATCTTTCCCTCCTTACTGATGGGGTTGTACGCGTTCACTGATTTTTTAGTGGCTGACCGAACCCCCGCGATTCCCCGTTTCGCGGCGGAGGCCCGCCGTCGCTCCAACCTCAAACTCACGTCGGACGGCCCCCCCTGGAGCAACGGCTTTGGCCCCCGCCGAAGGGTCTTCGGTCAGCCACTATTTCCAGCGCCGCCAAAACGGGTAGTATAGTCATGAGGCAATAAAGATCAATCGGAAGCAGTCTTCGGGTTCGAAGAATTCGAGTCGATCCAATCAATATTTAATTCGAACGCCATTGAATTTTGACACTCTGCCGTTTAAGTTCTCGAACTACGTCCGCGCGTCGATAGTTTATGACGATTTATGACGATTTATGACGGTGATGACGTGATGCTACTGTATGCGCCGGCTGAAATCAACCGGTACCCGAAAACCCCACCACCAAGTTTCTCAGAAGCGTCCGCCGCCTTGTGCGGCGATCCGTCTCCGTCAGCCGACGGATCGCGAATTATTACGAATTGTCAGTCCTGCGGTGGCGGGCTGTTCTGCCGAGGCGGAAAACTTGTCAGCCGGACGCCGATGTAGCCGCCCCTGCGATCCGTCGGCCGACGGATCGCGTGATCCTCAGGGGCGTTCGGTTGCCACGGATGAAACAGGACAGGGCACGGCTGGGGACAGCCGTGGCTACAACATATTCGTTTTCACCGTATTACATCAAAACCCGACGACGGCACTGAAATCCAATTTTCCCGGGATCCCAAACGTGAGTAGCGAAGGCAGTCTATACAGAGAGGCCGGTGTCGATATTAAGCTGGCTCAGGACCTGCTCGGGTCCGTCAAGCAACGTATCGAAGAGACGCGGCGGCCGGAAGTGCTGGAGGAAATCGCCGGCTTCGGTGGCCTTTTTCAGCTCGATGTCGGCTGCTACCGGGAGCCGGTGCTGGTATCCAGCATAGACGGCGTCGGCACGAAACTCATGATCGCACGCTTGACGAATCAGCATGAGACGATCGGGCGCGACCTGGTCAATCACTGCGTCAACGATATCGCCACGGTGGGCGCCGAGCCGCTGTATTTCATGGATTACATCGGCATCGGGAAACTGCGGAGTCCGCTTTTCGAAGACGTCCTGAGCGGTATGGCCGAGGCCTGCACGAGCCAGGATATCTCGATTCTTGGCGGTGAAACGGCTGAAATGCCGGGTATATACGGCGATGACTACGATGTCGTCGGTTCAATCACGGGCGTGGTCGAGAAATCGAAGATGATAACCGGTGCGGCCATCGGTGCCGGCCACGTCATTGTCGGTCTGGGTTCCAGCGGTCTCCATACCAATGGCTACAGCCTGGCGCGGATGATTCTGTTCGCACAGTCCCGGTTTTCGGTCGATACCGAGCTGAGCGAAATTGGTGAGCCGCTCGGCCGCGCTCTGTTACGGCCACATCTGTGTTACTGGCCGGCGATCAAGAAGGCCCTGGCCGCCGACCTGCCGGTTCACGGCATGGCACACATCACCGGCGGCGGCTTTTACGATAACATCCCGCGGATGATCCCGGACAAGCTGCATGCTGTGGTTATGCCCGGAGTCCTCCCCTGCCCGCCCATCTTTGCCGTCATCCAGACGCGCGGCAACATTTCGGACAAGGAAATGTACCACGTATTCAACATGGGCGTCGGCATGGTCTGGATTGTCCCGCCGGAAGCCGCCGACTCAGCGGCGGACGTCTGTCGTGCGGCTGGTTTCGAGGCGGCCGCTATTGGCGAAATCGCCGACGGCGCCGGGCCCGTACAGATTCGTGGCATTGATTGCGAGTAGTACTGGATGGTAGTGCCCTGTCTCTTAACCGTATCGTAATTTCCCGCCACTGGCGGATCAGCCCCGCCACCGCGGGGCTGGCAATATCCTCGCCTGTAACCTCCTCGTCCTCGTCCTTCGTCCTCGATTCCCAAGCGGTTTCGAGGACGAGGACGATATGTTTTAATCCCATAATGACTCGACCCATTCGGGAACGCCATCGTATACCTAAATCGATATCGTTTCCGACATTGCTTCGAACCTGCATAACTCCCCCTCGTGTCCCAATCCCACCCTCCTTCCACACGCCGGCGTGTCGGCTGGATGCCGCTGGTGCTCGCGGTGGCAGTCCTGTTGCTCTACGCTCGTACCGCCTCGTTCCAGTTCACCAATTGGGACGATCGGACGTTCATCGTTGAGAATCCCGCGCTGACAGAGATCAATGCACGAAGCGTCCGCATGATTCTGAAGCCCGGAGGGATACCGGAGGAACGGCTCTACATCCCCATTACGTATCTGTTGTATTTTATCGAGGCCATTGTCGGGGGGGTTAATCCTGTTCTTTTCCATATGACTAATGTGGTCCTCCACCTGCTCAATGTGATCCTGACCTTCTATCTCGTTCGCGGCTGGACGCGGCGCCCTGCGGCAGCATTGGCGGCAGCCATGCTTTTCGCGGTTCATCCGCTCCAGGTCGAGGCGGTGGCCTGGGTCATGGGGCGCAAAGAGCTGCTGGCCACATTGTTCGCCTTTGCCACTTTGATTCTGCACCAGCGCGCGCGCGGCGCACGTCAATTTGGCTGGCGTATCGCGGCATTAGCGGCAACCACCGCCGCGGTGCTGGCGAAACCGACGATGGTCATTCTACCGTTCCTGCTCCTGCTGGCAGACTATTACAGGCACGGAACGTTGAAGCGATCGAACTGGACCGCAACCTTACCTTACCTGCTGCCGGTCATTGCTGCGGTCGTCGTCAATCTACAGACTGCGAACGTTGCCGGCGCCCCCGGCAGCAACGCTGCGCTCTGGCATGTGGTTTACCTGCCATCGGTCATCTGCGGATGGCTGAGCCGGTTTCTGCTGATGTCGCCGCCGCGGCTCCATTATTCGCTGGCGGAGGCACTGGCTGTCGAGCGGCTGGCACCAATCTACGTTGTATTTGTGCTGCTGATTCTCGGCATCCTGGTGATCGCTATGCGGTTGAAACGCCGGGAAATCTGGTTCGGCGTTCTTTTCTGCGCTGTTGCAATGGTGCCGGCCCTAACCATCGTTCTGGAGCTGAATCGGGAGTTCATCACGGCGGATCGGTACGGCTACTTTCCGTTGCTCGGCATTTGTTTTGTGTTGGCCACCGTTCCGGGAATGCTGCCGGACCGTCTTCGCCGTCCCGCTTACGCGGTCCTGTGGATCTTCACCGCCGCCGCCGCGTGCCTTGCGGTCCAGCGCGTTTCGGTATGGCGTAACAGTGCAACCCTCTGGTCGTCCGTACTGGCTGCCGACCCGCACAATCACATTGCCTGGAACTCGCTTGGAAATCATTACCGCGAGACCGGCAACCCGCACCGCGCCCTGGAGCACTACGCCCGGGCGCTGCGCCTGCGCCCGGACTATGCGATCGCCTGGTTCAACAAAGGCGCGACATATGCCGGGTTCAATCAACCACAGGAGGCGCTTCGGCATTATGCTCACGCCGCGCGCCTGAAGCCGAATTTTACCGATGCGCACTTTAATCTGGCTGTGATTCACATGCAGAACGAGCGGCTCGAGCCAGCACTGAACGGCTTTCAGCAGGTAATTCGGATCGATCCGCAGAACTCCGAGGCATTGTACCAGGCCGGTGTGGTTCTGCAAAAGCTCGATCGATTCGAAGATGCGGCCAGTCTGTATGCGCGACTCGTTGCCGTCGATCCGGGAAACCTTGACGGCTATTTCAAGCTAGGGCTTATGCAACATCGGCTCGGTCGTCTCGATGGCGCCGTCAGCAGCTACAGCCGCGTGATCACGCTCGAACCGGAAAACGCGATGGCGCATCATAACCTGGGAATGGCTTATCTGGCGCAGGGACGCGCCGGAAAATGCGTGCGGCAGCTGGAGCGGGCGGCCGGAATCGATCCTGCCGATGCCGAGACAGCATGCCAACTGGGCCAGGCCTATACGACCACGGGCGAGTTTGCTTCGGCAATCAAATGGCTCGAGCGCGCCCTCGCCCTAGATCCACGGATGAAGATCATTCATGGGTATCTGGCCATCGCGCACGAGAACGCAGGGAATGCGGAACTTGCACGGAAACATCTCGAACAAGCCCGGCAGTTCGGGATCGGCGAGGAAGGCGAGGGGACGGGTAGGGAGAGAAAGTGAGGGAGTCGTTGCGCTATTCCGGTATCCGGGGAGTGCTCTTCAGAAACTTGGAATTACTCGGACGCGGTTGTGGGCTGTACTCAATGCGGGATCCGCTAGCCGTGCCGACTAGTTGCATCCATGGCAACCAAACGGGAACCGCGATGCCGGAACATATTGCACCGATGGGCACGGCGGCGCGAAAACGGCAGATGTAGAGGTGAAGAGGCTGGACAGGATTTCCCCGAAAGTCTCAACCATGTACATACAGCATCACAAATACCAAAAACTCCGAAGCAATTATTTCCCGTTGGCATTGAGGCGTTTACCGCCGCCCGGCAAGGGCATGACCGCCCCCGCCGAATTCGGGCAAGCAACTTTCGTCTTCCCCAGTGTAAAGCCTTGTCAGTAGGTCTTGAAAAGGATCGGAATCAATGCGAAAAATGTCCCTTTACGATGCAAGTACGTCAATTCCCGAGTCGTAGCGTACCGCGGGAGGCGGCAAGTTGTAGTCAAACACGAGTGCTTTTTCTCAACTTTTCGAGTGCGCTTGCATCGCCGGCGGCGGGATTTAGGTTTCTGAGGCGGTACAACGCCGCGGCACCAGCAACGGATTTCGATGCCGGCGGTGTCGTCGAATTCGATGTGCACGCTGCACATCACATCGCTCAACACTAATGATGCACCGAAGCGTCGGCTGCGGGGCGACGCGGTAACTATGATTGCAACCTTGGATCACGGCGACAGCGTCAATGTGAGAAGCATCCGTGCAGCCAACGTGTGGCGGCCGAAGCGTGGGGTCGCCATTCGTCGGCTGACGGATGCCTCCCACTTTGGTTGCAGTCCAACCGTTGTCCGTTATGTCTCAAGTTTCAGAGGGAACGACATTGAAAATCCATGAGTATCAGGCCAAGGAGATCCTCAAGGATTTCGGCGTGCCGGTGCCGGAAGGAATCGTCGTGTACTCAATCGACGCGCTGCCGGCCGCGATCCGACAGGCACAGAATCAATTCGGCACCGAGGCACTGGTGATCAAAGCGCAGATTCACGCCGGGGGCCGAGGCAAAGGCGGCGGCGTCAAGTTCTCGGCGGATTCTGAAGCGGCCTTGACGAATGCCCGGAACATTCTCGGGATGACCCTCGTCACGCCGCAGACCGGACCCGACGGGCAGTTGGTTCGGAAGATCCTGGTTTCGCAAGCTGTGGATATAGCCAAAGAGTATTATCTGGCCGTGACATTAGATCGCGCCTGCGAGCAGAATGTAATCATCGCATCCGCCGAAGGCGGCGTCGAGATCGAAGAAGTGGCAAAGACAAACCCGGAAAAGATCGTCAAGGTTTGGATCGATCCGGTGTTCGGGCTGCAGTCCTTTCAAATTCGTCAGGTAGTCGCCGGTCTGGGTTTCGAGGGCGCAGCGCAGAAACAGGCAATGAAAATGATCGCGAAGCTGTATGCCGCATACACCGGGACCGACGCTTCCATTGCCGAGATCAATCCACTTGTGCTCACCGAACAGGGAGAATTGCTGGCCCTGGATGCCAAGTTCAATTTCGATGACAATTCCCTCTTCCGTCAGAAGGAAATCGCCGCCATGCGCGACCTGGCCGAGGAGGATGAGCGGGAGGTCGAGGCCGGAAAGCACAACCTCAACTACATCAAGCTGGAGGGCAACGTCGGTTGTATGGTCAACGGCGCCGGGCTCGCCATGGCGACCATGGACATCATCAAATTGAAGGGCGGTGAACCGGCTAACTTTCTGGATGTCGGCGGCGGCGCCAGCGCCGAGACTGTCAAGAACGGTTTCAAGATCATCCTCTCGGATCCAAACGTAAGGGCCGTGCTTGTAAACATTTTCGGCGGCATCGTTCGCTGCGACCGCGTTGCCAACGGGATTGTTGACGCCGTCAGGGAACTGGAGCTTGGCGTTCCCGTCGTCGTGCGCCTGGCCGGCACCAATTCCGAAGAGGCCAAAGGCATTCTGGCGGCCGCCGGCGTCACGCTGACGTCGGCGGATACCCTCAATGACGCGGCGGCTGAAGTTGTAGCGTTAACAACTGAAACGTAAACTCACAAACCCTTCACCGTTAATGTCCGCCAACCCTTAGCTACCAGCTATCAGTCGCAACAACTGTTCATGTCTATTCTCGTAAACAGAGATTCACGTATCATAGTTCAAGGAATAACCGGCTCCGAGGGATCGTTCCACGCCCAGCAGTGCCATGAGTATGGCAATAACGTCGTCGGCGGCGTGACGCCCGGCAAAGGCGGGCAGACGGCTCTGAACAACGCCGCCCCGGTCTTCAACAGTTGTCTCGAGGCGCGTGAGTCGGTTGGCGCCAATGTGTCGCTGATATTCGTGCCGGCGGCCTTTGCCGCCGACGCTGTCATGGAAGCGGCGACGGCCGGCATCGAACTGATCGTCTGCATCACCGAGGGCATACCCGTACAGGATATGCTGCGGGCCACGGCTTACGTGAAGCACTGCGGTGTCCGCATGATCGGTCCGAACTGTCCAGGACTGCTGACACCGGACGAAGCAAAGGTCGGAATCATGCCGGGGTTCATCGCCCGCAAGGGGACGATCGGCGTTATTTCAAAATCGGGGACCCTGACCTACGAGGCGGTGGACCAGCTGGTTCAGGTCGGCCTCGGCCAGTCAACGTGCATCGGCATCGGCGGCGACCCGATCATCGGCACGACAATGAGCGAGCTGTTGGCCTTATTCCAGGACGATCCGGAAACCGAGGCCGCTCTGGTCATTGGCGAGATCGGCGGGCAAATGGAAATCGCGGCCGCGAGGTTTGCGCGCGACAACGTGTCAAAACCGGTTTTCGGGTTTATCGCCGGGCGCACCGCACCGCCGGGGAGGCGAATGGGGCACGCCGGGGCCATTATTTCCGGGGCCGACGAATCGGCGGCGGCAAAAATGGCGCTGATGCGCGAGTGCGGGATCCATGTCATCGAATCCCCCGCTGAAATCGGAAGTACGGTAAAAAACGGGATTTAGACAATACGTAACGACACGCACTCGGTTTCAACTCCATCCGCGGGGCCTCCCGCCTAATGCGGCACATCTGCGGACCCCCTTCTTTCCACTGACGTCTGGCCCCATGGTTACCGATTCCATTCTTTCCATCACGGACGACTTTTTCCGTCTTGGCTCGCAGCCCTTCCCGATCTTCCTTTACTGCGCCGGCAACGGCGATGCCGTTCTCCTCGAAGGCTCAGTCACGGTTTCCGGTGTCATGTGCATCGAGCAACTTCAATCGCTCGGCATCGAACCCAGCGCCGTCTCCCGTCTGTTGATTACCCATAGCCATGGGGATCATGTATTCGGAGCCGTGCCGCTCCGCGACACCTATCCCGAATTGGAAATAATGGGATCGGCCCGCGCACAAGAGAAAATGGCGGACCTGAAACTGATGTCCATGTTTCGCGATGTCGACGATCAGAGTACCGAACTGTTGAAGCAAGCAGGTATCGTGGAATCGCGCCACGTGTACGCGCGGGACGAGTCGCCGCTGGTATCTGTCGACACGGTCATTGCCGAGGGGGACCGCGTCGAGCTTGGACCGGACGATTTCTTTGAAGTCCATTTTGCACCGGGACACAGCGACTGCAGTCTGAGCTTCTACCATCCGTCCAAAAAGCTGCTGGTTATTTCCGATGCCGCGGGGACGCCGTTAACGGCCTGCAATCGCTGGTGGAATCTTTATTTCGACGGTTACGCTCAGGTCCTGGAAACCGTCGACCGTCTGTCCCGATTCGATGCCGATGTTCTCTGCCCGGGGCATATGTCGGTGATTCAGGGCAGAGACGCCGTGCAGGCGTTCTGGGACGATGCCCGGCAGGCACTGGCGAAGTGCCACCAACACATCATCGATTCGTTCAGGACAGGCCGGACGCGACGGGAGATCGCCGAGGCCATGGGACTCGGGGTTTACGAGGGCTACCCCTATACGCCATTGAAATTCATCCAGAAGACTTGCAGCATGCTGACCCGGCGCTCGCTCGAGTACGAGGAGATCGAGTATTAGCGTATTGCAACGCCCTCTGCCCATCCCGCGATCCAACCCGCCATGGTATAAGAAGATCGGCCTTGCGAACCAAGGTCTCCGGCTCGCTCAGAGGCGCAGATACAGCGGTGAGGGATCACCGCATCTCCATTGCGGACACTCCGCGTCTGAGTTTCCCATTGAGAATCTTAGTTCGTCTCCAGCGATGACAGAGGATCCGCGCAAAGTCCAGCCCCAGCCCGACTGAAGCATGTTGGGGCATTGCATCTGTTAATTCGCTGCATTCAGACCGCGGTTGCGCGACAACGCGTCTGAACGTCTGGAACCGTTCCCCGGCCCACGTCGGCGGCATGGCTTGTCGAGCAGTTGCTCGACAAGCCGCGTGCCTTGCTCAGCCCCAAAGAGGATTTGAGCTTGACAATGCACCAAGGCTTCGTCCATCGCGTTCACCAGCTGGTATTCCAGTTGCAGTCGGA
>CAUZRT010000109.1:0-9940 GCA_963582235.1 Lentisphaeria bacterium | reverse complement strand
GCCCGCGGGACGCGGCCTTTCACATTGTCCGCAATCATTGCCGTCGTGTGAGGTAGACGAGTGTGTTGCCAGCCCTGCGGTGGCGGGGCTGGTCCGCCCCGATGGCGGGAATATGGCGTGGCCAGTTTGACGTCACGTTCTCGCCGGGCGCAGCCTTGTTGTCATTGGCATTGAACTATCGTTATCTGCCGATTTATGAGCGTTGAACGTTTGCTGTTTCACCGGAGGAGTCAATGAATCGAATTTTCTACAAGACGTTCGTCGCGATTGCATCTGTTGTTTTTACGTTGAGCGTCTATGGCGAGATAAGTTTGGACGTCGGCGGGGCTGACGACGAGGGGCCGGCCATTATCGTACCCGGACCGGCCGGCCGGGCCGGTGTCAATACGCCATCGGGCGCCGGGCTGATGGGACGGACAACGTTCTTTTTTTTGGCAACGGCGATTATCTGTACGGTGTGTTGTTATCGGTGGACAGTGACCAGTCGGTGACCTGGAAGCATCCCGATATCGCCGACCTGATCCGCGTACGGCAGGAAAGGCTTAAAGGTATCAAGTTCGACAATCAATATGAGAATCCGATGATCGGGAAGAGCCGCATCGAGTTGACGAACGGCGATGTTTTTTATGGTATGATTCTGGACATGGACTCCGAGCAGTTGCGGCTGAATACCTGGTACGCGGGCGATCTGCAGATTCTCAAGGTTATGCTTCAATCGATCAGTCCCGGCGGCAGCAAGGCGCCAGTCTATACGGGGCCGAACCAACTCGACGAATGGATTCATTCCGGGGGAGAATGGCAGATGAAGGAGGGACGTTTCATCGGCATAGGAACGATTGGCAGGGATCTCGGGTAACCGGATTCAGCCAGCTTGAAGTTTGATGTCGAGACGGTCGAGGGACGCATCAAATTCCAGATGTCCGTTTACAGCAGCGACGTCAGCCGGTATGACAACAACAGTTACATTCTGAGTTGTAGCGGTAATACGTTCTACCTGCAGCGATATATCCGCAATGCCGGTTCGCATTCGTTGGGGGCAGTTCAAGTCCCCGGACTGAACAACCTGGTACGTTGCCAGTTCGAGTTGTTGATCGACAAGGCCTCGAAGCGATTCCGTCTGCTCATTAACGGTAAGCCGGTCGCGGAATGGGTCGACAGCCACAATTTCGTCGGGACCGGGACCGGCGTTGTTTTCTATGCCCGCATAGCGCCGCTGAGCTTTAGGTAATATAACTGTTTCAAACTGGGCATGGAATAACCGGTCGCGGAAACCGAGATTGAGGAGCGCGACGACGATACGATCATCGTCAACAACAAAGACACGATTTCCGGCGGACTGGTTGGAATTCGCGATGGGCACGCGGCGTTCGAAACGCCCTATGCGAAGATGGAAATCCCGATGGGCCGTATTCAAATGGTGCGCATGGGCACCAAAAGTGTGGAGCGCGCCCGGCGTAACTCAGAGGACATTGAGGCGTTCTTTCCCAGCGGCGATCGATTGACGATAAAATTGCGCGGTATCGAAGATGATGAAATACGCGGCCTCAGCGAGAATTTCGGTGATGTGGCCTTCAAGCTCAGCGCCTTTTTGGCCATTCGCTTTAATTTCTACGATTTCACTTCCGACGAGGAACCCGGCCATAAGCTCGACGCAGTTTCTCAACGAGTTTATCTGGAAATAAATCTTGCGCGGGTACGTCCGCGAACTACCGCCATGCCGATCGCAAGTTGTCATTCTCAGCGACGCGTATTGGTTCGCGCCATGTTTTCCTTAATACCGATTTGCAATGCCCATATTGAATGCCATGCCGGCGACTACTTCCAGCGACGATATCTCGACATTCATCGCGACAATCCGGTCCGACATGCCGCCACTTGATCTGAAGCGATCACCGCAGCATTCCGGGCCGGTACAGAGGCACTTTGATTATTATGGTCTGGAGTTCGATGGTGTTGCGCATCACTTCGGTGCATTCGAATCGGGTGACGACGTGCTTGCAGCACATGTATGGGGCCCGTGGAGATCCACAAGGACTGCGGTTGTACTGCACGGGTACTTCGATCATGTAGGGGCGATGCGTCACACCTGATCCAGCACCTTGTCACCAATGGCTTTGCCGTTGCGGCCTTTGACCTTCAGGGCCACGGTCTGTCGAGCGGCGAGCGTGCCGCCATCGATGATTTTTCCAAGTACGGCGCGGCCCTCGAGGCGTTCCTGACCGTCATCGATAACAAGTTTCCCGGTCCGCGGGATTTTATTTGGTACAGTGCCGGGTGCGCTGTAATACTGGATCGTCTTTTGACCGGCGACCGGATGGGATTCGATGCCGTGGTGATGGTCGCACCGCTTGTTCAGTCGGCAATGTGACGCCGATCAAAAGTCGGTTTTCACGTTGTGCGGCACTTAACTGATTTAGTTCCCCGTGTGCATCGAAAGACTTCCGGGGACGGCGAGTACCGGGAATTTGTTCGTCACCGTGATCCATTGCAGTCGCGTACAGCACCGTTAAAGTAGGCAAATGCAATGTCCGCCTGGCATGCGCGCATGCTGGCGCACGATCCGGTGTCCGGGGTATTGACGATGATCCAGGGCATCTGACGACAATATTGTCGATTGGCGTTACGGGCTGAAATTCCTGGGCTGCAAGTTTCCGGATATTGAAATCCGGATGATCGATGGCGGGGACATCAATTACTCAATGAAGTTCCCAAGATTCGAGACAAGGTATTCGCAGCGATCGTCGCGCAAATCGGGAGGTAATCGTCGTTCAGGTCTCAGCCGATGACTCGCCGAGTGATTACAAGCTACGAAGAATTCATAGCGACGGCGAAATCAGCGATGGCCGGTGAGAGAATTTTAACGCTATCGGAATTTCGAACTTCACGAAATCCTATTTTCAGAGGTTCAGACCATGAGTGATCTGGCAACGAAAGTCTGCCAACCCTGTTCTGGCGAGATATCGGCCTTGGACGAACGGCAGATCAACGACTTGTTAGCCGATGTCCACGGTTGGAAGGTCACGGAGGGGCACATCGAACGGACATTCCGTTTCGATAATTACCATCAGACGATTGCATTTGTCAATGCGGTCGCCTGGATTGCCAAAAAGTATTGGACCCACGCCATAGACGGGCTGTCGGAGAACGACTTTATTTGTGCGGCAAAGATCAATGTGCTCGTCGACAAAATCTGACGCAAAATTGGCGGTTCCGCATGCGGGATTAAGTTGTTTTTCTGCGGCCCCTTACTTCCGGCGCCATATCGTCGCCTGCGAGACGCTCCACTGGTATTTCCGCGCATGCTCACGAATGAGGAAGGGAACGTCATGCGTGGCGATCAGTTTGAATGCAGACCCCAGTTCGGACTTCAACGCATCGATCGTTGCCAGCGGCTCGCCGTCGTTGGTGTATGCACTCAGCCACTGATTCCGCGGCGTGAATTCCTCCAGCCACGTATACGGCGAACAGATCATCAGGGTACCGCCGGAAACGAGCAGCCTTCCCATGTCATTGAGACACCGGCGGGGATCAGGCAAGCGATCGATGAGATTGGCCAGAAGCGCGACATCGAACGGCCCGATATGGTCTGGGAGCGCGCCGGCGTCGCCCTGCTGAAAATCGGTTCGCGTCCGGTCAATGTCGGGCGGGACGGCAATATCAACCGGCAGCCCATGATCTCCTTCGTCGACTCGGAAGATCGGTTTAGTGCCATACTTCTTGAGTTGTTCGGCAGCGGCGATGAAGCTCGCGGAATAATCGATGCCGATCACTTTTTCACAATGGCGCGCCAATTCGAACGTTGCCCGGCCCACAGCGCAACCCAGATCCAGCCCGTGCCCGGGCATCGAAATGTCGGCTGTTCCGGCAAGCAGATCGACACAGCGCCGGTGAAACTCCAAGGCGTCCACCGGTCCAAAATCATAGGGCAGGATGTCTTCCGCGTTCCCATAATGGAAAAGCAGGTACTGGTCGACCATGTCATGGGATTCATAATGCTCAGTGGTCACGGAGCAAGGCTTCCATGTATTCGGCGGGCCGATAGTCCTGGATCAGGACTTCCGTTTTCCCGTCCCGAATCATTCGCACCTGCGGGATGTTGATCTCCGGCGTCTTGTGCGGGGCAAAAAGGATATCGTCGTGGGTTGCATTCTCCGCTTTGTTGAATCTGTCCGGTGTCAGGGTGCCGCCGAGGTGATCGCTGCGTCCGGTTGCCAGATGGATCGTGCCGAGGATCTTCTCGTCTTGAATGTCCCGGCCGGAGACCGGCAGGCGTTGAGTCCCGAATCCAAGTTCGCCGATCTCGCCGGTGACCGGGTCAGCTGCGATGCGCTGCCGATGTCGCTCGATCGTCTCGCCGTCGCCGGAAACCAGTGAGATTGAAACAATGCGGCCGCCCCTCACATTCATGATGCCGATGGTGCCGTCTTCATACTTCATTGGAAACCGGCCTTCTGCGCCCGTTGGCACATAGTAGATTTCGCCTGCCGGCAGGTTAGCGATGTCGGGCGTATTCCCATGACACAATCCGTGGCTCTTCTGGGCCTCCTGCGCGTCGAGATCAAGACGGATTGTACAGCCATCGTCGTTCAGGGCGAAGTCGATCTCAATCGATTCGGCACGGGTCATGCCGAGGCGCAGCTTTTCCGCATTCGAGCTGACGTCAAAATAGTCAACGGACAGCCCCGAATTAAGGATGATGTCATTGATTCCGTGAAGTGTCGCGCCTCGGAACTTGTGGACCTTGGCTGCCGCCGTCAAAGGCGCCGTTGCGGAGTAGGTGGATATGCAGAGAATGAGATCGTAACGCGAGTAAATATCGTCCTCGAAGCGAAGCTCGCGGCCGTCGGTGTCATAGAGCGTATCGGGGAGGTCTAGATTGCTTCCGCCCGTAATTTTGTACGCGAAAAGTTCGCCGCCTTGCAGGCCGAGTTCATCAGCGACACCGTCTTGCAGGCCTTTATAAAACACCTCATGGGCATGTCGCTGAATTGTCAGGCTATCATCCCGCAGGAATGCGAAGTCCTTGGCATCCGCCGGAGCTTGGAGGTCGATGAGAATGCAGACCGTATGATCCTCGGTCGGTTCGAAACAGGTCGTCAGAAGCCGACCCAAGCTGAAGGGAGGAAATTCGAAGCCATTTATAACCATTGCTATGGCTCTCCTGCTGAAAATTTATGCATCTACCGCGGAAAAATAACCTACCGTGCCGAAGGGCAATATCAAGCGGGTGATCGATTCGCCGGCGAGCGACTCAAACCGCCACACAACTATAGGCACAAAATTGTCGAACACTCAAACACTGCACTGATCCCGACCATGTCTCGAGTCCAGAAGAACGATATCTGCGGGTGTTTGCCGAGCATTCGTTTTCTGCGGACACCATCCCCGGGCGCCTGGAGGCGCAGGGACTGCCGTTGGCGAACGTTTCAGTCGTTGACCTTACTGTCGATGAGAAGGCCGGACTGACCGGCCAAAATCACGTCGGCGGCATGGCGTCCGTCCGGAAACTGGCCTTTGAATCCGCGAGCGAAGAACTATTGTCCTACGTGCGTATCGTTGCGGCGAAAGGTTGATTTTGATAAAGCTGCCTGGGGAAATTTTTGTGACCGACGATATGCTCTTAGACGCCAAGTTGGTGACGGCACGAGTTGACGACAAAATTCACGGACTGGTGTCAACTCATCTGAATGGGACAATGATACCCCTGTGATCATCTCAGAGATATTTTATACCTTGCAGGGCGAGGGCCGGTACGCCGGGCATCCCTGCGTGTTTATACGGACCTCCGGGTGCAACCTTCGCTGCGTCTGGTGCGACACACCATACACGTCCTGGGAACCGGAGGGTTCGACGCGCTCGGTCGCCAAGATCAGCAGCGAGACAGAAGTCTGGCGGCATGTAAACCACGTTGTCATCAGCGGCGGTGAACCGATGATGCAGAAGGACATGGCTGAACTGGTCGATACTTTGAAAGCGCATGAGCATTTCATTACAATCGAGACCGCGGGCACGATTTTCGCAGCCGATGTGCAGCCGCAGTTCTACAGCATCTCACCAAAGCTGCGGAATAGTTATCCCGGAACCGATTATCGGAAGGAACAGCGAATTCACAACTCGAACAACACATACGATGCCCTGGCGCAGTTTGTTGATTGCGGTCTGGATTATCAGTTTAAATTTGTGGTTCAGGGCGAAGCGGACACCGATGAAATTGTGGATTTAGTCTCACGTTTCGATGTCCCGCCGGAGAGAGTTTACCTGATGCCGGAGGGAGTAAACGAATCCGACCTTCAGGCCCGCTCGCGGGTCATTGCCGAGATCTGCAAGCGCGAAGGGTTTAACTTCACCGGTCGCCTGCAGATCTATCTATGGGGGAACACGCGTGGAACATGAAGGAGTTGCCGATGACAGAGTCATCCAACATCGACGCTGTAATCGCGGAACTAGTTAAAGCACTGGGCGATCGTCTGACGACGGATGCCGATGACCTGTCCGCACATGCGCATGATGCCTCTCATCATTGCGGGTGACTGCCGCGGGCGGTGGCTTTTCCGGCCGGCAATTCGGATGTCGTGGCCATCGTTGATGTGTGCCGCCAGCACCGTGTAGCGATGGTACCGTATGGCACGGGTACCGGGGGTGTCGAGGGCGGGGTTGTGCCGGGTGGGGAGGCGATTTGCATCGCCCTTTCGGCAATGTCGGCCATCATTGGCGTGTACGCGGCGGATCGCTACGCCGTGGTGCAGGCGGGGGTAACGCGAAAGCAGCTGAATGCCCGTTTGGCGGAAATGGGTACAGGTCTCGAGTTCCCGGTCGATCCGGGGGCGGACACGTGTCACTAGGCGGCATGGCGGCCACACGCGCATCAGGCAGCGCGGCCGTAAGCTGCGGCACCATGCGTGTTAACGTGCTGGGGCTGACGGCAGTGATGGCCGACGGTCGCCTCATTCGCACCGGCGGCGCGGCCCGCAAATCCGCTGCCGGCTATGACTTGACGCAACTGCTGGTGGGCTCGGAGGGCACCCTGGGCATCATCACCGAGGTCATCGTAAATCTGGTTCACCGCCCGCCAGCCGTGTCGGCGGCGGTGTGTGCATTTGACAGCATCGAAAACGCGATTGATACCGTAATCGATGTGTTTCAGCATGGCATCACGATGGCACGGATCGAGCTCCTGGATGACGTACAGATGGCCGCGGTGAATGCATATTCGCATCTTGACTGCGATGTGGCACCGACGTTCTTTCAGGAGGTCCGGGGGACGCCGGCAGCCGTGGTTGAGCACGAGCGGCATTGTCGAGACGCTGGCCCAGACACATGGCGGCCGGCAGTTCCAGTGGTCCACCGATGTTGCAGAGCGCGAGCGTCTGTGGCGGGCGCGGCATGACGCCTACCCGGCTTTGCTGGCGATGCGCTCGGGGAGCGTTGGCTATGTGACGGATGTGTACGTGCCGATTTCCAGGCTGGCGGACTCTGTCGCCCATGCGAAGGCGACCCTGTCGGGTTGTTCAATTCCGGCCGCTATGCTGGGGCATGTCGGCGATGGGAATTTTCATGTTGTGTTTCTCATCGATCCCGAGGCGCCGGCGGAACTGGAGTACGGCGCAGGCCCTTGGCCGACAGTTTGTTGAACATGCACTGGCAGCAGGCGGCACGTGTTCCGGTGAACACGGCATCGGGTTTGGAAACTCGATGCGCTGGAGCGCGAGCATGGCGAAGGCGTTGAGGTCATGCGGCAGATCAAATGTGCATTGGATCCGCTGAATATCATGAATCCGGGAAAGGTATTACGGGCGTAGACTCAGCGTTGAATGAATGGTGAACGGTGACGGCGCATTGCCGCACGAACACCCGCTCACGCGGTGTAAGTGGAGGCGGCGGTATTGCCGCCGCGGCCGGTCCAGTTGGTGTGGAAGAACTCGCCGCGCGGCTTGTCGATGCGCTCGTATTTGTGGGCCCCGAAATAGTCGCGTTGTGCCTGCAGTAGATTTGCGGGCAAACGGGCGCTGCGGTAGGAGTCATAGTAGATGAGGGCGGCGGTTAGAGACGCCGCCGGAATGCCGAGGTTAACGGTCACGGTGACGACATGCCGCCAGGCATCCTGGGCGTCCGTTACAATTTTTTTGAAGTAGGGGTCGAGGAGCAGGTTGGGCAGGTCCGGATCATTGGCGAACGCATCTCCTATATTTTCGAGAAAGACGGCGCGGATAATGCAGCCGCCGCGCCACATCAAGGCGATCCGGCCGAAGTCGAGATCCCAGTGGTATTCTTTGGCTGCCTTTGCAATGAGCTGAAAACCCTGGGCGTAGGAACAGATCTTCGATGCGTATATGGCGTCATGGAGTTCCCGTATGAAGGCGCCGGGATCGCCTTCATACGGCTTGTTCGGACCCTGTAAAATGGAACTGGCATGGACCCGTTCTTCCTTGATTGCCGAAATGCAGCGGGCAAAAACAGCTTCAGCGATCTGCGGTATCGGCACATCCAGATCGAGCCCGGAGACGGCCGTCCATTTCCCCGTGCCTTTCTGGCCGGCGGTGTCGAGGATCATCTCCACCATCGGCGCGCCGGTCTCGTCGTCGAGCTTCGCCAGGATGTCCCGACTGATTTCGATCAGATAGGAATCGAGCACGCCGGCATTCCACTCAACGAACACGTCATGAATTTCCGACGGTGACATTTTCAACCCGGATGACATGATGTTATACGCTTCGCAGATGAGCTGCATGTCGCCATACTCGATACCGTTGTGCACCATTTTTACGTAGTGTCCGGCACCGTCGCTGCCGATCCAATCGCAGCAGGGGGTGCCGTCCGAGACCTTGGCGGCGATGCTCTGAAGAATCGGCTTGATACCTGGCCACGCATCGCGATTGCCGCCAGGCATGATCGACGGACCGGCCAACGCCCCTTCCTCGCCGCCGGATACACCGGTGCCGACAAACAGGATGCCTTTTTTACCGAGTTCTTCGGTCCGGCGAATGGTGTCGGAAAAGTGGCTGTTGCCGCCGTCGATGATGGTATCGCCCGAATCCAGATGCGGCAGCAGTATCTCGATTGTTTCATCGACGGGCGGTCCCGCCTTGACCATCAGCATGACCTTTCGCGGCGGTTTCAATTTGCCGCACAGCTCTTCACCGGAATGAGCCCCGAGAATATTCCTGTCCTTGGCGCGACCGGACAGGAAACTGTCGACCTTGCCGATGGTGCGGTTAAACACGCAGACGCAGTAGCCGCGACTCTCGATATTCAACACTAGGTTCTCGCCCATGACAGCCAGGCCGACCAACCCGAAATCTGCTTTTCCATTATTCACTTTTCATTCCTCTCGAGCTTTAGCCGCTTCCTTGCCAAGGCGGGTTCTCGGGCAATGCCTCGTCGAATTCGGCCAATAGTATTTGCTGATACGCGCCGGCGAAACGGCCGTTGAAGAAACGATCGATGCCTTCGCTTGCCAGATTGGCCCAGGACTGTTCTTCGCGTCCCGGGACCACCGGGAAAAAGAGAGCGCCGTTGGCACTTGCGGCTTTGAGGTCCCCCGGTGCATCACCGATCATGAGGATCTTGTCGGGATCGTACTTACCGCGAGCGGCATACTCGAGATGTTCTGTCTTACTGCCCTGCTCCTGTCCGGCGATCATCTGGAGGTAATGATCCAACTGGATCTCTTGCCATTCGCGCTGCAGCGTCTGTAGCGGCGTGGCCGAGACAACAATCATATCGGCATGCCCTGCGCCGGCTTCGAACGTCTCGGCAACGCCGGGGAACGGCGGAAGGCCGTGGACCAGTTCCGTGACCGCGGCATTGACGGCCAGGGACCAGTCCAGGACCTGTTGCAGTTCGGCATCGCCCGTGCGCTCGACTTCGGCTTCCAGTGTGGGATTGCCCAACTGTGACTCGTGCCTTGTCCAATCGCGAAGACTGGGCAACGGGGGCATCG
>CAUZRT010000108.1:0-9959 GCA_963582235.1 Lentisphaeria bacterium | reverse complement strand
CGGCGCACGTGAGCGTCAAAGTGAAAAGGAGGATGCCCGGCGCACTGACACGCCGGAACCTCCGGGTGAGCGACTCCGTGTGCCCCACGTTCTGCCGAATGGACGTCCTGTACAATGAACGGGCGAGCAGAAACCAGATCGCAAAGCAGATGACTGTGCGCGCCGCAAAAAAACCGGTATTCAGATAACCGCGTTTCTTGTGCCAGAGCTCGAGCTTGTGCCCTTCGAGCGCCTCCCCCAGCGACCACTCGTACAGGCTTGGCATGCCAAGCGCCACGATCGGGATGAAAAAGATGAACATCAGCGGTAGCGTTATCATGACGCTCTCGGAAATGCGCCGCAAAACAACGCTCCACTTGGCATTGGTAATATGGTGCAGCATGGTGAAGAACAGGGCGCCGAGACCGATCGTCGCCCAATAAGCGTACGCGACCAGATAGGATTGAAACAACTGCTCGCGATTGACCATCATCCCGATCAGGCTAGCCACCATGCCGAGGGCGCCGATGCCAAGCAGAATTCTTGTGATGCCGCCGGCGTCTGAAATCCTGAAAGTGTCACGATCAAATCTCATCCGACGTTTTCCAAGTTGGTTTCCCAGGTTGGCAGAATCATCGATATTACATAGAGTTCGAGGCGGGTGGCGAATTCCGGATACGGTACGACCATATTCAACGCTTCCGCACAGAGACGGTTGATTCGTTCGCGCACCGATTCGGTGGTGATTCTGCAGTCCTGGGCCAATGTGAACTTGGCCCGCTTCCGATCGGTCCCCAGGGTCTTACCGATAATCACCTCGTCCCCCAGTTCATCGAGCAAATCATCACCGAGTTGATACGCTGTCCCGATCTTGTAACCCACCTCTTCGAAGATCTCCGTCAATCGTGGATCATTGCCGCCGCAGGTTTCGCTGACAAAAGCAAACAACGGGCCCGTCTTGCCCCGTGCTACCTGCATACACATTTCCGTGTCGACAACGCGGTCGCGATAGATAATCTCGTGGATCATTTCCGTGGCGCAGACTTCGCGCACCTTGGCCACGAACGAGGCAGTGCGCTGCATGTTACCGGTATCGGTCAAGAGCTGCAGGGCGCTGCTGAAAAACAGGTCGCCCATGAGGATGGCACCGGTCTGACCGACATTCTTCCACAACGTCTCGTGACTCCGCCGCATGCTGGCCCCGTCGATGACATCATCGTGAAACAACGTCGCGGTATGGATCAACTCCGTGGCGGCACAGGCGCGCACGACGAGGTCACGGATGTCGCGGTCCGGCGGGCACAGCGTCATGCCGAGCCGCGTACGCAGCATTTTTCCCGGCAATATATAATCCCGCAGTCGATTCAATCGCTGGCGGTCGCTCTCGGACGCCAGAAACCCGGTTACCGAATCAAATATGCCTGAGATGACGGTCCGCGTATCTCTGATAAACGCCTGATCGCTGCTTTTCAGATCGACTGCCGACATCGTGGAATGCTCCGTGGAGACTGCGGTTCCGATTGCCTGGAATTCGTCAGCCACCGTGTGAGAAATTAAAATTGGTATACTAAGCCCGATCTCCGGAAAGACAAGGAAAATAACTCTTGGAAAAACTAAAAAAGCAGGTTTTTAATTTTAGCTTTCCTGCAACGCCACATCCAGATCGATGGCGGCATCCGCTGCCCCCGGCTCCTCCCCTTCCACGTCGACCCACCGCTGCACAATCCGCCCCTCGGCACGATTGTAATCAATGAGGTTGAGTTTACCGGTCTGCGTCAACGATCCGGCGCAGAATTCAACGCTGCCGGCACCATCCCAGCGGGCGAAATGATGATGAATGTGACCGCACAGCGAGAAGCGGATGCGGCCCGCCCGAAAAGCGCTCTGCAGAAAACCGTTGTTGCGGCAATGGCGGCGTCGCGATAGCTGTTTGCCGCGAGCGTCGAAAAGCGGATAGTGATGGACGAGAAAAGCTCGTTCGTCGCCGTCGGCGTCGTCGAGGGTCTTCAGCAGCCATGATTGCGTCGCTTCGTCGATCACGCCGGCCGATGAAAAAAGCCCTGCCGGCACCGCCTCGTTGATCAAGTAATAGGTTACATGCTGGATGGAGAGGGCTACCGGCAAATCGGCGAGTTGCAGTTTTTCACGATTTAAAAAGGAAAAAGCCCGCGCCAAACTTTCGCGACATTGGTCACTGTTGACATAATAATCATGATTGCCCGGTACATAGATCAACTCGAACCGGTGGTCATCAACAAGGCCGGTGAGCGAGTTCAGCGCCTGTTCGAATTCCTTCGCTTCGCTGATGGTCGCCAGATCGCCGGTACATATGACAATGTCGGGCGACAGCAGGCGAATCCGTTCGACGGCACGCTCGACAAGCTCCCAGCGGTGTCGGTATCGGCGCCGCAGACAATAATTAAATGAACCGAACAGACGCTTATCGAACAGGGCCCGATAATCGCTGATCCCGCTCCATGCATGAATGTCGGAGAAATGTACGATTCTCATGGCTCATTCCAGCAGCTTTTGAAAGTCGTTCTCGCGCTCCTGGAACTGTGGCACCGTCCCATACCGCTCCTTCAGCTTGCGCAAGATCTCCTTGGCCCGCCCCCCATCCCCTTCGCCGGCGTACTTGCGCACCAGGCCAAACGCTACATCGATGAGATCGCCGAGGAGAAAACTCGCATTTTGGTTCTGACTCTCGATAAGAACGTCGCCGGCAAATGTGAACTTGTGCACGTAAAAAAGAAAACTGCCGAGCAGGTACAGATACTCGTCGGGATCGCCATCGCCCCAGGCGATCTCGCCGAGACGCTGAAACTCCGCGATAGGCACCGAGGGCAATGGAACCGGCTCGATCTCGGTCACGTGCCAGGTGCTGGTCTCGTGGTTCCAAACAATGATCTCGACGTAAAGGTCCTTGCGGCCAACATGGCTGACCTTCATCTCGTGAACTTTCTCTGCGGTCACCGGGACCTTGATTTTCGTTCCGTGGTGTTTTCGCTGCGTGTCGCCAACCAGCTGAAAGTACTCCCGTGCCTTCTGCAGATACGTCTTGTGGCTCTCGAACCACTGTTTCTTCTTGGTCGTCAGTTGCATCTCCTCCACATCCAGGGCCGCCAGCTGCTCGCGCAGCGCCGTGATGTCCGACGACTCGAGCATGGTCTCAAATCGATACCGTAGATCCATTTCATCAACTTCGGCCTCGCGCGCCCATTGGCGCAACGTCTGCGCCGCCTGGCGAACATGATCGTCGAAGGTTTCTCGGAGTATCTTTTCCGATTCGAAGCGCCGCGTGCTGTTCGATCGGCTGGTATCCCGGATGAGTTTCTCGAGGTATTTTGTGGCACCGTCATAATCGTAAGCAGCCGTCGTCTTCACCAGTTTATCGCGGAATATTTCGCGCTGGATCTCGAACGACGCGCGTGCCGTCTCCACTTCCATACGATGGCGATCGAGAACGTCGCCAATGCGCGCCCGCGCTTGTCCGACCGCCTCCTGAAGCCAACCCTGCAGCTGATCGAGCCTCGCCTTCCGCGCCGCGGCCGCTCTGCGCTCTTCAACCTCCCGCAGTTCCTCTTCATGTTGGGCTTCGCGCAACACTCGGATGAGCCGCTCCTCGTGATCCGCGAGCTTGCGGGCAACAATGCCGGTTAACGGCAGGCTCTGCTTGCGCAGATTGTTCGTGAGAAAGTGCGGGAGTCTGAACAGACCTCTGAAATCAGCTGCATCGGCAGAAACGCTGAAAAGACTGCCCCGGTATTGCTGCAAAAACTGCTGGCACTGATTGACGGCGGTCGTCAAGTTTTGACGATTGTTCGCGATGGTGTCGCTCAGCAATGGTTTAAGGCTGATATACGCCTTACGTTCGGCATCGGGTATGCGCGAGAGGTAGAGACTTTCAGCACCGGCAGGGCTGTCGGGATGGTACTTTACGTACGAGTAAACAAGCACGCCGAGGACTCCGATGACGACAACAACGACCAGGATCGGGACCAACCAGATGGCACTCGCGATCTTTGGCGGCGCGGCGGTGATCCGCGCCGCGGGCACGGCGGCGGCTGCCGTCATCGCCGGCGTTGCGGCGGCAGCACCGGCTCCCGTGGGTCTTGCCGGCGCCTGCATTGACGTCGTGCCGCCCCTGAAGCGGACCTTTTTCTTGCGCCCGACCCGAATATTTTTCGAGCAGCCCGGTCCGCTGACGATGGTTGATTTTGCGGCGCCAGGCTGCTCGGCCGCCGATGTCATCGTCGTATCCGCTGCTGCGACGGTGGCTGCCGCCGCTTCGCCTGGCTGGCCGGTAGCAGTCGCATAACCGTCCGGTGCGTTGCCGGCCAGAATGCGGTCCAGATCCCGCATCAATACATCGGCGCCGGAGTATCGGTCATCCGGCTGTTTTGCCATCATCTTCGCGATCACCCAGCAGACGGTGTCCGGCAAATCCGGGACGTGAACTTTTGGCGAAACAAGCGGTTCGCTGAGGGGCATGTGGCCGAGCGCCACCGGCGTGTTGCCTTCGAACGGAAAGCGGCCCGAAACCGCATGATAAAGTGTGGCACCCAGACTGTATATGTCACCGCGCACATCCATGGGGACGCCGGTCAACTGTTCCGGGCTGATATATTGCGGCGTTCCCATGACCATATTAGTGTCTTCATTTGCCAATTCGTGAGCAAACCGAGCCAGCCCCAGGTCGGCCAACTTGGCAACGCCCCGGGCAGTCAGGATGATGTTGGCCGGTTTGATATCGCGGTGGACGAGTTTCTGATTCTTCCAGGCGAAATCGAGCGCTTCGGCTATCTGCCGGGTTATTGTCACCGCCTCCGCCATGGGCAGCCACTGCTGTTCCTCCAGCATATGCTTAAGGGTTCGGCCTTCTACATACTCCATAGCGAAAAAGAAAATTCCGTCTTCCTCGCCAACAGCATATGATTGCACAATATTCGGATGATTCAGGCGCACCGCTGCCCGCGCTTCCTTGACAAAATCGACAATAAACTCACTGTCCTCGGAATACTGCTCCATGAGTATCTTCAGCGCCACGGGCCGGTCCAGCGAAAGTTGGTGGGCAAGATAGACCGTGCCCATGCCGCCGCGTCCCAGGACGTCGCGGATCACGAAATAGTTTATGACGGCATTGGGCGAGAAACGGTCTTCGGGAACGATCGCGATATTGCCGCAGTGCCCGCAGTCAACCGGCTTACCGCATTCACTGTCGTCGATGGCGACAATGCCTTTGCAATTGGTACACTCGAACCGCACGATCAGCACCTCGCTTGCGGGAAATACATTAAACGTTAGATTCTGCTGATAAACCCGAGTTTCCCGTGCCTTGCGTTGATTTCAGCGGCATCATACCATATTCGGACGCGCCGATGAGGCGACGACCGCTTGGTCGCTACGCAGAACCGCGCACAAGCCGTACCCTACATCCACCAATTATGCACGTCGCCCTGCTGTTCCTTTTCTTTGTCGCCCTGCCGTTCATCGAGTTGATCCTCATCATCAAGGCCCATCGGTTCTTCGGCGGCTGGCTCGAGACGCTGGCTGTCATTATCATTACGGGCGTGGTTGGCGCCGGCCTTGCCCGCGCCCAGGGATTCCGCGTCTGGCACGACATCCAGTCCACTCTGCGTGCCGGTCAGCTGCCCGCCCGCCAACTGGTTGAAGGCGTCATGATACTGATCGCCGGTGCGCTCCTGATTACGCCGGGCTTTCTGACGGACTGCGGCGGGTTCCTCCTCCTCATTCCGGCATGCCGCCGAATCATTCGCACTTGGTTGCTGTTATATTTCAAGAACCGGCTGCGGGACGGCCGGACACGCTGGTCGTTTCATGCCCGTTGGCAATCAAAGAAGGGGAAACAATTTCACAGCGGTGACAGAATTAATGATGACGACGTCATCGACGTCATGGCTTCTGAACCGGACAAGGACGACCCCGAAGGGCCGCATGAACTCCGCTAAGGGCCCGCGTAAAAATAATTTCACATTGTCGGCGCCGATCACATGTCGGATTCTGGTGATGCGATCAAGCAAGGTCCCGCCGCGGCAGGACCTACCGCCGGACACGGGTGGTCCGGCGGCAACGGAAACGTCGCGGCGCTCGCAAACGAGCGGCGGCGAAAGATGGCGTACGCGGCACGATTGAAAGTGTGAATACGTTCTGTCACGAGCCCGGACGGCTCAGGCACCCTGGACGCCGGGGGTTCAGACCACAGCTCGCAGACTGCAGTACCAAACCAGTTCGTTGACGACGGTCCGGCAGATCGCCAAATCCTTGGCGTCCGGGAATTCGTCCGTGTGAATACAGACACAGAAAACCTCATCGGCACCGGCAAATGTCACTGCACGTTTGCCGATGAAAAACGTGACCATGTCGGCCGCCGGCAGTTGTGCCTGAGTCAATGACCTCTGGCTCTTCTTATATAGCTGGGGTGCGACCGCCGCCAGGCTTTCCTTGAGTCCCGATATCGATTCATCACCGATGGCCTCCGCCAGCACCAGCCCGTCTGTCCCGCTGATAAACATGGCCACCAGATTCAAAGATTTTATCGACGCCGATGCGATCTGGTTCATCGAGACTCCGTCCGCATCGATGTCCAACACCTCATTGAGTCGCGACTCGGCGTCCTGCAGCGTTACATTTTTCGAAAGACCGGTGGCGCTTCGATACGTCGTATCGTCAACCTCCGGGATCTGCCCGAGATCCTGAACGGAGCCAAAAGGCCCGTTGGCATTCCGATAGTCGATGATCGTCTTCGCAAGTTCATCGGTGACGCCACCGAGCATAGCCAATTCCTCCGGCCCGCCACGATTAATGTCGATGCCGTTGGGCGCCTGACTGCGCCACTGGGGCGGGGCCGCCTCCGCTTCCGGCTCGGCCACCGTATCGGCTGCATCCGAAGCCTTGAAAAATTGATCGGCCAGACTGCTGATGTCCTTAGCCGGCGCCGCGGCGACCGGCACTGGTTCCGGGTCGGCGACGGTCTCTGGTTCCGGGTCGGCAGCAGCGATCGGCGCTGGTTCCGGCGCTTCCCCCGTCGACGGGACGGGAGCACGAATGGCCGGCGGCGGCGGCTGGATGCTTGGCGGTTGCGGCGGTGCCGCGGCGGCCGTCGGTGTTGCCGCTTCTGGTTCGATCACTTCCTCCGGCGCTTCGGCCGGTTCGGCGGCGACCGTTGACGGCGACCGTTGATCCAACGGAAACACGTCCTCCATTTCGATGACGGCCCGTTCCTTTGAATCGTCCTGCTCACCGGTTGCGAACCATTCCGGCGGTATCAGCGGCACAATATCGGACAGCGGCAAATCCAGGACGTGGTCCGAGAGATTCGTAATTGAAACCCGGAACACATTAATCGACAGTTTACTGACGAGGTCCGTAACTTTAAACTCGAGCACGCCCTGCGACAGTCCGTACATCAACTCGGTGCGGTTGAAGACAACGGTAAAGCCGCCCGTATCCTTATGCTCGGCAATCAACTGTTCCAGCGGCGCCGTCAGATACTCTTCGGGAAAATATTTCAGAATTGTCTCGGCGTTGACAACCAGCGAATCGGCAGGCGGCGGCAGACCGGCCGGCCATGCTTCCGCCGCCGCGGCCTCCGTCTGCGCCGCCGCCGCAATTTCGACCACGTCAGATTCTTCCAACGGCGCGGCGGCGGCCGGCTCCGGCTCAACCACTGCCGGCTCGTCAAGCTGCGCCCGGCTGGCCGCCCGGCTGGCCGCCCGGCTGGCCGCCCGGCTTGACTCGATGATCGACTCGATCTCAGCCAGCTTAGAGGCGAACGCCGGTGACGATTTCTTCCCGGATTCTTCGACCGACGCCAGCCGATGTTCGACGGCTGCCTCCGACACCGTGTCACCCCCCGCCACAGATTGAACCTGTGGAAATCCTTCCTGCAGCGTTGGTTTCTTCTTACTGAACATGCCCATGAATTTGTTTTTCAGTGACATGATATGAACCCCTTGTGGTGTCCGCACCAACTGCTCCGCCTGGCTGAATCCGAATACAATCATAAATATTCGAGATAGCTAATACTATAATCGACAACCCCGATGTTCTCAAATTGCGGCTGCCGTGGTTCTTGAAAAAAATGCAGGAGTCGCTACGTTCTTATATCTGTTGTCGTTTACTATGCCGGGTTTTCGAGGTATGATTTCCGAAGCACGGCCAAGCCTGCCTCGCAGGTCGGCAAGAGTGTCAGGCAACCGGCTAGCATAATTGGGTGTTTATGGCCCTTGTCAATTACGCGAAAAAGGAAATCCAGTTTAAGATCGTTTACTACGGCTGTGGATTGTGCGGGAAGACGACCAACTTACAGATCGTTCACGAACAGGTTCCCGCGAAGGCCAAAGGCAATCTGACCTCATTGGCAACCAGCCAGGACCGGACGTTGTTTTTTGATTTCCTTCCCCTGCAGACGACGGCAATCGAAGGATTTGTCACCAAGTTTCAGATGTACACCGTGCCCGGACAGGTGAAGTACAACAGTACCCGCCGCCTGGTCCTGCGGAACTGTGACGGTGTCGTCTTCTGCGCCGATTCACAGTTCGACAAAATGGCCGAGAATGTCGGGAGCCTTCAAAATCTCGGCGAAAATCTTGAACTGCAAAAGAATTCCATCGAAGTTTTGCCGTACGTGCTGCAGTACAATAAGCGTGACCTTCCGAACGTCGCCCCAAAAGAGTACATGGATTATCTTCTCAACAGCGGCGCCCAGAAAATGCCGGTGTTCCCCGCTACCGCTGTCGAGGGGAAAGGGGTGATGGAGACATTGAACGCTGTTGCCAAACTCGTGCTGCAGGATTTTATCAGTAAGCACAACACGTAACTATTCAGGTAGACGGTGGACGGTCGCGACCGAGTTCCAGCGTGTAAACCGACAATTGCAAAGGCGATCACCGTGAGCATGCGATCTACGTTGAACGGATTTTCGCCCTCCACCGTCGTACCTTACCACCTGAACAGTTACCACAAAGCCTAGTGCTGGGTCTTGGGATATCGCGATTAACCGTTAACGACTCGAGCCAATGAGAGGCCGGCGGCTTATGGCATTCGTCCTTCAGCCTCAAGATTATGATCAAATAAAACGGGATCTCGACGATTTTCTTTCGAATTCCGAGGCACGGACGGTTCTTCTCTGTGATCGCGGCGGCAATGTTATCGCTGATAGCGGCGAGAATGTCGCCGATTCCATGGATCTGGTTTCCACTCTGGTCGCCGGCGCCTTCGCAGCGACGAAGGAACTCGCCATGGTCATGGGCGAGGAGGAGTTTTCCACCATTTTTCATCAGGGCGAGAACACCAGCATCTTCATGTCGTCGGTGGGTGAGGAGGTCCTTCTCTTTTCCCTGTACTCCAACGACACCAACGCCGGGCTCGTGAAAATGTACGCCTTGACGGTCAGTCGCAAAATCCACAGCCTCGTCAACGAGGTAATGCAGCGCGACGAGGTCGTACCCGAGGATCCGACGGCATCATTCGTGTTGACCAAAGGCAACATTTTTGATATGAAGTAGCTGCGTACCCGGTCGCTTTCCGCCCTCCCCGGCCGCCCCCTGCCCCGCGGCGTCTCAGAGTTGGTCGTACAATAACAGTTTGCGCACCCGTGTGCGTCGAGCGGTCAGCTCCCACTTTCCCGGTCTTGGTGGACCCCATGGCAGGCGCCCGAATGACGACCCCCGTTTCGTCAGCCGATAGAAAAAGCGTTTCATATGGCAAATCTTGCCGAACGAATCTGGTACGGAACATCCCACGACGCTCCAGGTGCCGTGGTCCACTGGCGGCTTCGCTTCGGCGTCGCCGGTGGCGTTGCCGTCCTCCTGTGTCTGCGCCTGTATCTGCCGTTTGATACCAACGAATCAATGACGGTCTACGACGGCATCGTCTGGGCACTGTTGAATCAGCAGAATTGGGGTAAGCAGGCATTGGTCGGCGCTCTCGATTACCCGCCGCTCCCGGCCCTTGTCCTG
>CAUZRT010000107.1:0-9993 GCA_963582235.1 Lentisphaeria bacterium | reverse complement strand
ATTGGCCGCAGGAGTTGCTGCCGGACGACGCGGATCATGCTGGGCGATGCGAAATCCCAGCCGCTGCTGGCATCGAGGACACGGATCTCCGCGATCATGTCGTCCGGCAAATGCACGACGTGTGTCCGGCCGTCCGCCATCCACGCGGGTTCGTCGTACTCGTCCCGCTGCAGGTTGGGAATGCCAAGCCGGCGATTGCCCGGAAACTGCCGCCGATCGCTGATGACCATCCATTGGGCAAAAGCCAATGCGGACTCGCCGGCATACTTGCCACGGCTCCGATCGACATTCACCTTGGCGATGACACCGGTCGTCTGCGAGGACGAGATCAGCATGCCGGCGACGATGATCGCCAGCGCCACGCTACCCAGCACAATGATCAGGGCAACACCGCGTTGGTCGGCACGGCGGCGATGGTGGGGACGAATGGTCAATTGATGGCTCTGAGAAATGTTGAGTGTTAGGTGCCGATTTTAGCAGGCAGAAACAGTACTCGTAATCGATCCATTCGTAATCGAACGCCAGCCAAGCATCGATTAACGAGTGGATCGATTGCGAATTGTTTCAGGAGAGCCACGTGAGTCACGTTCCACGTGCCAATCCGTCGGCTGACGGATCACGGGATGTTTCATGCCTCGAGACCTCGGTTTCGGGGTTGCAGGCGACCACAAGCAATGTGGGAGACGTTGCTCGTGAAGACAGTCCCGCCTCTGCGGTGATCCCGCAGGCGATCTTGATGCAAAAACAGTTGTGGTTCGGTAGGCTGACGACGAGCGTGTAAACATTGTTATTGCAGGTTATCGTCGACCTTCTTCAAAGTTTGAATACATTCCCCGGTCTTAACTAGTGGCTGACCGAAACCCCCTCGGCGGGGGCCCGCCGCCACGAATCGGGACATTGCGGGTTTTCGTTCAGCCACTATCTGCTCAGGTGGACGATGGACGGGGAAAAAACCGTCCACCGTATATCGCATGCGCACGGTGATCGCCTTTGCACGACATTCGGTTTAGACGCTGGAACGCGGTCGCGACCTTCCACCGTCCACCCTCCACCTGAATGGTTACCCCCGATCACAGATTAACCGCGCGATTCTGCTGCCATTTGCCCCAGCGGCCGTAGAAGTCGGACCCCGCGGTGCGGCGCAGCCAGTTCTCGTGCATGCCGTCGTTCCATTCGATCTGAACCATGACGGCCAGCGGCAGGTATTCGTTTTCCTCGTCCCATGACTCCTCGAACTCGAGGACGTCGTCCTGCAGATCGGCATAGAAAAACGAGACCTCCTTGACGTTGTTGGCCAGAACGACGCGCCGCACGCCATCGGCACCGAGATCCTCCGGAAAGGGCGGCCGATCGCAATAGTAAACGACAAAGCTCTCGCCTTCGAGAAAAAATCCGCAAAACCGGATCGCGCCGTCCTCGAGCCGATTGAATCGGTGCAAATACGGCGTTATCAGATGATCCGCCGTCCCTTGAAACTCGAGGAACTGCGGCGGAGTCGGTGTCCCCGTGTCCTCGGGCCAGGTGAAGGGCACGACGTTGGCAAGGATGGTATCGAGAATGCGATCGAGTAGCAGGACTTCTTCGAATTTCTCCGTATTCGTCTGCAGCCGCGCCCACGAGTCGAGAATGCTCGCCGTCCCCAGCGTCAGAACACCAAGTACCGAAACCATCAGTAACATCGCTACGATGACCTCGATCAGAGTGAAAGGGGAGAATGGAAGGTTGGAAGATTGGAAGGATTGGCGAGTGGAAGGATGAATGGCCGGATCGGAGGAATGCCGCAATGGTGGGTGGCTGGAAGAATGCGTAGCCGCGCCCGAATCCAGACGCGGGAAGAATGCCGGGTCGCGTGCGGAGGTAGGCACGGCAATATCGGGAAATTGGCAGGAACCACCGCGCCGATTACTGACGACTGATCGATCGCCAATGATGTCGCCGGCCGAACCGTTTGCCTTCCTGTCAGTTCCTCGCTTCATTGTTCACCTTTCCACCTTTCCACCTTTCCACCTTTCCACCTTTCCACCTTTCCACCCTTCCATTCTTCCACTCTTCCATACTCCTAAAACTCTTTCCGAACCACTTTGTACACTGTCTGTTCAGCCACCAGACGCCCGTCGTCGTTGTAAACGGCGATGAAGTACAGGCCGAGATACCATCCGGTCTGATCCTCGAGGGCATAGTCGGGCAACCCCTCCTCGACATAGGCCACCTCGCAGGCCCCCCGGAATCCGCTGGGCAAAAGGCCTTCGGGCAATTCAAGATCATTGGGGTCGGCGAGCAGGAAGTATTCGGTGGCCTGCTCCAGCGAGTGTTGCGCGTTCCACTTCTGGCGGGCACGAATGACGTTGCCTTTTGCCTGGGCCGAGATACCGAGAGTGGCGCCGAACGCCAACGCCAGAATGGCAACGGCGATCAGGACTTCCATCAATGTAAAGGAGTTTCGGGACATGGAGATTTGGAGAAACGATCCGCGTGATCCGCAGGCTCGAAAAAGTCCTCAGTATTCCTTCTCAAAAAGTATCGGACGCCCGGTCAGACGGTCCACATCCAGTGTGAACCGCCGACGGCCAAGCATCAGCCTGATTTTAGGCCCCGAGGCTTCGCCATTGGGAAAAAACTGGTATAACAGACCACCGCGATTCTCCTCGGCGGACTCGAAGTCCTCATCATAGCCAACGCCGTCGGGAAGATCGAATATCTTGAGTTGATCGAAGAAGGAGGCAGCGTCGTAGTCGTCGGCGGCAACCGAATGGGTCGGGCGACGCCGGCTCGATGGTTGGCTGTCGAGCCGGATTTTCTGACTACCGAAATCAAAGGAAATCTTCACCGGCTCACCGGTTGCCAGGGCAATGCTGGCAGCAGCATGAAAGGCTGAATGCACCCGGTCAACCATCTGCGATACGCGCAGCCCCAGCGGCACGACACCGACGCGCGGCAGGACGATCGTAACAACCATGACCAGCAGGACGAGGACAATAATCACTTCCAGAAGCGTATATCGATCACTTCTCAATCCAGCTGACGACATCGGCATCCTCCCCGTCACCACCCGGCGTGTTATCGCGACCGTAACTATAAAGATCAAACGAGCGACCGGCCCGTCCCGGGATATCGAGGTGGTAGTCGTTATCCCAGGGATCGGGCGGAACAAGGGCCTGATCCAGATAGGGTCCGTTCCATTTGGGCGATGACCCGGGATTTCGCACCAGATCCTCAAGACTACCGGGGTACTGGTTCATGTCGAGATAAAAACTGGTGACACCGTCTTTAAATACATGAATCTGCATCCGAGCCGTTTTCTGTTTGCCCTGACCGATCTTGCCAATAAGGTTTGGACCCACAAGTCCGGCGACCAAACCAATGATTGTCAAGACCACCAGGAGTTCGATGAGCGAAAACTGTGTGCGCGCAACGGTACCGGTAAGCCGGCGACGGAAATGGATGTTTTTTGTTTGCATGTGTTCTCCCGAGATGCGGAAGTTTTCAGTTTTCAGCGAGGTTCTGGCGCTGCCAGTATTGACAGTACCGGAAAACAAATCGTTCTCGTCCTCGATTGCTCGGCGGTTTCGAGGACGACAACGATTAAGTTTCAGGAGATTGTTCCGTGTTCAAGGTTCAGTACGAGCCATCCGTCGGTTGACGGAGACGGATAAACAACCACACGGCAGTGAAGGATGCGCTTCGAGATGTTGCCTTCGGTTCGGCGTTTGTAGGTTCAGCCATCCGTCAGCTGACAGATCACGTTCCAGATGCTCCCGCATGCGGGATGGCCACCTGATGTTCAGTTTCCGCTTGCAATCTATACTGGCTCATTAGAAACCGCCGAGGGAGCCGGAGTTGCAAACCGCAGTGGCATCGTGCCGACGCACTCCTCCCGCGTACATTTTTAGCGTTGAAAAACGAACACCGCCGGCACAGCGCCAGCCTGCCCGCCTCTGGAGGGACGGTGGTCACCCATTCGCTAAACCAAGAACCCTCCCGCATCCTGCCATTCTTCCATCATTCCACTCCTCGACCCTGCCGCTCAGAACCCGCTCTGCATATCCATGACCGCCGTGAACAACATTAGCACGATCATACCGACAATCATACCGAGCGTAACGATGACCAACGGTTCGAACCAGGCCAGAACGCGCTTCACAATCTGCTTCAGCTCTTCGTCATAACGATCAGCAACCCGTTCAAGCATGACATCCGTGGCGCCGGTTTCCTCGCCGACGGCGAGCATGCGAATGACCAGCGAAGGAATGAATTGGCTCCGCCCGAGCGCCGTCGACAGCCGTTCGCCACGACGGAGCTCAGCGGCGAGACCGGAAATGGATCGGCGAAGCGTGCCGTTCTGCAGCACCCGTGCGGAGATCGCAACCGTATCGAGAAGATGCACCCCGCTTTTCATGAGAATCGCCATTGTCCGCACCTGCCGGCCGATGTTCGACAGCAGCACCATTCGCCCGATCAACGGAATCTTCAGAACCGTGTCATCCCAAATCTCCCGAACTTTCCCTTCGCGCCCGAGCTCCCGAATCAGCATCAGCATCCCCAGCATGACAACGACACCCACCCACCAGAATGACCACATTGCGTCGGACATACCCAGCAGAAGCTTCGTCGAAAACGTCGGTTCATTACCTGCCCTCAGAATGACCTGGGCAAACTTGGGTACGACAACACCCAGCAGGATGAAAATGACGGCGACGCAAACAAGCAAAACAAACATCGGGTAAATAGACGCCGAGACGACAAAGGCTTTCATTTCACGGGACATGATGAGGAAATCGCGCAACTGTCTCATAACCTGCGGCAGCGCCCCGGCTTCCTCGCCCGCTTCGACAATGCTCGAATACATGCTGGGAAAGAGCCGCCCGCGATCGCGAATCAGCTGCGAGAGCTTGCGGCCTTCATGCAGGCCGCGGCGAAGGCCGGAAACCAACTCTGTCTCTTCACGGCTGTCACCCGTCTCCTCAACAATTCTGAGAGCGCGCTCCAATGGAATGTCGGCCTGTAGCAACGGCACGAGACGATCTGTGAAATCCGCAACGTCGAACTTCTTCCGTAGTCCCCAGCTCAATCCCGCGGAACCGGAATAACTGGCGCTCTGCCCGAGAAACTCGATCGGTATCAGCGCCCGCGCCTGCACACGGCGCGTCGCCTCGTTACGGCTGTCGCCCTCGACCAGGATCTCTTGAATCTTGCCGGCAGTGTCGGCAACTTTGAACTTGAACAACGGCATGGGAACGGGAGGAATGGAGTGTTGGAAGAGTGGGATAATGAAAAAATTAATCTGGCACAGGTCAGAGGGACCCACGTCTTCGGATTACGACGTCATTAACGGTCTATCAGTCGTCAGTGAGGTTCTGGCGCTGCCAGTTTTGGCAGGCAGAAACAATACTCCAACATTCCAATCTTCTATTCCTCTCACTTCTTGTCTGATTCTGCTTTCTTTTCCTGCTTGACGATAACAATGCGACGCATCATCACGGGTACCTCATCAACCTTGAACTCCAGCCAGTGCTCGCCCTCGTTTCGAAAGCAGGCACCCCGAACATTGAAGACCAGATCGACCACCTGTAAAGGGTCGTGGCAGGTGACCTTTCCCTTTACGGAAAACACGGAGGCGTTGGTGCCCTGGTGCCGGCACGCAATCTCGCATTCGTAATGACCATGGACACTGGTCAGTGAAACAAAGATTGCGAGTGTTGGATGAACACACGGCAGCTTCGTGGTGTAAAGGCGGTCAAACAAGCCGATCAGCGAACGTTTGTGCGTGTGTTGATCCTGGATCATCATATCACACACGAGAAGTGCGAGCCCCATCGGGGTTTCGTTTGCCGCCATCGCCCACCCACCGGATTCGATTATGGTTGACCACGCTGTAATTCGACTGTAAGATAGCATTTAATTGCGTTTTGGGCAGTCCCACCGACAATTTTCGGCTCTGTCAGCCCGCCGATTTTTTATCGGCGAGCGAGAAATTTTCAGCCGACTGTCCTGAAACTTTCCGCCACGGCGGAGGTGAGTCCAGTTGGGGCGGGACAACGTCCCTCACTGGATCAGCTTGGAGTGGGAAACTGCACTTATGACGCAGGATTTCGATGTAATACCTTGCAGACTAATATGTTGTAGCTTACGACTGCAAAGTTTCCTTATGTTTTGACCGGCGGTACTCCGGACTGTCGCTCCTGAGCAACAGGACGGATTGCGTATTTGCTGCGGGAAAATCGATGTAGCCATCCGTCAGCTGACGGATCCCCAGCCGTGCCGATCGATTGCACTAGCGGCAACCAAACGCCCCTGGGACTGGGGCGACTACGTCGCCGTACGGCAGGATTTCCTGATGTCTTGTCCAGTAGGAACACGGGCCCCGGCTGGCCTCATACGGCAGGTCAAACAGCCTGACAGCCGGAATGCCGGCTCCATTGCCCCGAAAAAAAACTGCCGGTGCGGCACCGCTACCGGACGCTGTCGACACCCGATTGTCATCCCTAATCGGACACGTATCGAAGCATTTCGTTCGCCCATGGCTGACAAACTCATACTGAACCGCAATGACCTCAGGGACGGACGCCTGCAGTTGACGGGCAACCTTGACCCGGTTGTCTTCGACATCACGAAAGACAAGCGCCTGAGCTGTCCATCCCCACTCGATTACAATCTGGCAGCCGATCCGGTTCGTGAAGGCGTCCTTGTCAAGGGAGCGGTCGCGACACAGCTTCGGTGCCGGTGTGACCGCTGCCTGGCATATTACGATCAACCCGTCAACAGTAAAGATGTCTGCCATTTCTACGAAGAACTTACCGAGGACCTGATCGATTTGACGGCTGATATCCGGGAAGATATTGTTATCGCCTTTCCCCAGAAGTTCCTTTGCTCCACCCAATGCAAAGGCATCTGTCCCGTATGCGGACAGAATCGCAATGCACGGTCGTGCACGTGTGTTGACACCACGGATCTCCCAAGCGCCTGGAATAAACTGGATGGTTTGCAACTATGAAAGTCGCCGTCGATATAATGGGAGGCGATCAGGCCCCGTCGCCGAATGTTCAGGGAATCAAGCTTGCGTTAAAGGACTTCCCGCAAATCAAGAAACTTCTGCTCGTCGGCGACACGGCCGTTGTGCAGGCGGAACTTTCGCGACAGAAGATCAGCAAAAATAATCCGCGGCTCGAGCTGGTTCACGCCTCCCAGGTCGTTTGCATGGATGAAGCCTCATCGGTCGCGCTGCGGGCGAAAAAGGACAGTTCTATTGCGGTTGCCGCGCGGTTGCTCAATGAGAAGCGGGCGGACGCCATCGTCAGTGCCGGTCATACCGGTGCCACCGTGGCCTGCACGGTTGTTCGCAACCGCACGCTGAAGGGCATTCAGCGGCCGGGTATTGCCATCCTCACACCAGCACCGGAGGGACCGTTCCTTCTGCTCGATGCCGGGGCCACCGTCGATTGCAAGCCCATTAATCTGGCCCAATACGCAATTCTCGGCGAGGCCTACAGCCGGCATATTCTGCACGTGCCCGAACCCAAAGTGGGTATTCTCAGCGTCGGTGGCGAAGATGGCAAGGGCAACGAGCTGACCAGGGAAAGCTTCAAACTCCTGCAACGGATGCCGGTCAATTTCATTGGTAATGTCGAGGGGCACGACCTTTTCTCCAACCAGGTCGATGTGGTTGTTTGTGATGGTTTCGTCGGCAACGTCGTCCTCAAATCGGCAGAGAGTCTGGCCAAAGCGCTCAGCATTATTCTCAAGCGGAATCTGCGAAAATCGCCCATGCGTATGGCCGGTGCGCTGTTATCGAAAAATGCGTTTCGGGAACTCCGTGAATTGACTGATCACGAAGAGTACGGTGGCGCGCCGTTGCTCGGAATCAACGGTACCTGCATCATCGCCCACGGTTCTTCATCGCCGAAAGCAGTTCGCAATGCCATTCGTGTCGCCACGGAAATGGTGCAGGAGAATCTCAACAAACATGTTAGCGACAAGATCGCCGACATCCAGTGGGAGGAGATTCTGGCGGACGCGGCGCGATAGCCGGCTGCCTTTTGCGGAGTCCGCAATTTTTTCGAATTCTAATTGACAAATGCGGGATTAATGGAATAGTACGATCCCACGACGCGTCGCGTTTTCGGCTTGCGCCCGTATTCGTTTCTTGTAAGACCCTGATCCCCTCGCTGCCGACAATTCGCTTTGTCTTATCCCGCGGTCAGCACCTGCCGATTCCCGGCGGTCACAGATCCGAGATCAGGAATTAATAATTCGGTTGTCGACGGCCGGCTCCAATTCTGTGTCCTACCCGATTTGTAGTCCGTGACGATCAACCGCGTCCGGTTTCGTGGGAGGATTTTACCATTCCCATGAGTTCTATTGGCGTAAAAATCGCCGGCACCGGATCCTACCTTCCCGAAAAGGTGCTGACCAACCACGATCTGGAAGCGATGGTGGATACCAGCGACGACTGGATTCGTACGCGCACGGGAATCCTCGAACGTCGCATCGCAGAAGACGACGAACCGACTTCGGGGCTCGGCGCCAAAGCGGCACTCAAGGCGATCGAGGCCGCCGCCGTCCGGCCAGAAGACATCGAGTTGATCATTGTCGCCACGATCACGCCGGACAAGAGATTCCCCAACACCGCCTGCTATATTCAACACCAGATCGGCACCGCCAATGCCACTTGTTTCTCGGTGGAGGCCGCCTGCTCCGGATTCGTCTATATCCTGGAAATCGGCGCCTCTCTGATCAAGACCGGCGCCTTTCGTAATGCCCTGCTTGTGGGCGCCGAAAAGCTGTCCAGTGTTGTCAACTGGGAGGATAGGACGACCTGTGTGCTGTTTGGCGACGGCGCCGGCGCCGCGGTCCTGACAGCCTGTCCCCCCGATGAGAACAGCTATATCAGCTCGCAGCTGGGGTCGGACGGCAGATATGCCGACATTCTGCACATTCCCGGCGGCGGTTCCGCCATGCCGTTCTCACGGAAGGTTCTCGATGACAAGCTCCAATACCTTGAGATGTCCGGCCAGGAGGTGTTCAAGCTGGCAGTCAACACTATGACCACTGCCGCCGTGCAAACGCTGACCAAGGGTAACGTCGAGGTCGGCGATGTACGCTGGCTCATCCCGCATCAGGCGAACACGCGGATTCTCACCAGCGTCGGCAAACGGCTCGGACTCCCGGATGAGCGCATTTTTATCAACCTCCAAAGATACGGCAATACTTCGGGCGCCTCCATACCCATTGCCCTCGACGAAGTCGTCAGCGGCGGCCAGGTTGCGCCCGGCGATTACATTCTCCTGGTGGCCTTCGGCGGCGGCCTGACCTGGGGTGCAAATCTCATTCGCTGGCAATGACCGCCAGAATTCAAGGCGCGCCGTGCGACCGCGGACGAAACGTCATGCAATCCGTCGGCTGACGGGTCGCTTTGGTCACCATCTGCAGCGCTCACGGAATGATCAGGTAAGCGGAAGCTTTCGACGATGAACTTGAAAGACCAGGCGGCCATTGTGACCGGGGGGGCCCGCGGTATCGGCAAGGCCGTAGCCGGCATGCTTGCCGACCACGGGGCAAAGGTCACCATTGTTAATGTCCAGCGGGAAACTGCGGAACAGGCGATCGCCGAATTCCGTCAGGCCGGACTCATCGTCGAGGCGCACCAGGCCAATGTCGCCGACAGTGACCAAGTGATGGCGATGGCCAAAGGTGTGATGGCCGCCTTCGGGCGCATCGATATCCTGGTTAATAACGCCGGCATCACCAAAGACGAATTGATCATGCGAATGAAGGAGGATGATTGGGACCGCGTCCTCGATGTCAATCTGAAAGGCACCTTCAACTGCATCAAGGCCGTCAGCCGCCATATGATGAAGGCGCGGCGCGGCCGCATCGTCAATGTCTCATCCGTTATCGGCCTCATCGGGAATCCGGGCCAGGCCAATTACTCGGCTTCAAAAGCCGGCATAATCGGCCTCACCAAGACGGCAGCTAAAGAACTCGCCCCACGGAATA
>CAUZRT010000106.1:0-10023 GCA_963582235.1 Lentisphaeria bacterium | reverse complement strand
CAAGGCTCGTGGCAAAATGATACCGTCATACAACTCGACATGCGTCACTCGCTCATTTATTGTGTGGTGATTTGTGCCGCAGCATGAAGGTGCCGGTCCAGCCACGGTAAATGTATCCTTATCCAGTCAAGATTGTCAGATCCGCGGCATCACTTTTTTTGGGGAGTTCTGTCCGGCCGTCGACTACGTACGGGGCGACCCATTTAAATAGCGTCGTCGAAGGTCCTTGTGCATTTCCTCGACATCTACAACTTCCCGAGGGTCCAGTACCTGAACCTGATGATGCGCCACAGCATTCATCATTGGGGTCAACTCAGTGTCTACGTGCTAGTCTGACCGGCGGTCTTGTGCCGAGCACGTATACGGCCCCAGCACCGATGAGAACCCCTTCGCGCACTTGTTTAACGAGCCGGCCGCCGGTGAAGGCTGAGTGGTATTTCGACGGGACGATTAATTGACAGGACGATGACCTTCCAAAACAGCATGAACTGTGCAACTATTCAGCCGTCTGATGCATCGTTAGGCTTGTGCCCAGCAAAGAATGTATTGCAAGAACTGCAAGACGATGTAGGGTAACATTCCAACCTGTGCGAAAGGGGTGGATGCCACGGGTCGTAATATTCCTTGGAAAGGGATTCATCCGGTTGATGTTGGCTGTAGCTCGGTCTTATTTCCGCCCGAGACGGAGCCGCAGTGGCGGAAAAGTCCTGCCGTACGACAGGATGGCCCACAAACACGAACCTGTTTTTACAAGCGATGGTGGCTGTAGCTCAGTCGGTTAGAGCGTCTGGTTGTGGCCCAGAAGGTCGGGGGTTCGATTCCCCTCAGCCACCCCAATATTTTTTTTTTGCGGCGCAAAAAAATAGAGGTGCGTCGCGGCCGGGACGGCCTGGGATGATCTTCCGGGCGACTGGGTGTGTCCGGACTGTGGCGTTGACAAATCCGAGTTTTACGAAGAATAAAACTGGAAACTAGATATTTGGAACTTGGAACCGAATGCCCGAGTTCTGAGCTTCCAAGTCCCGAATCCCAAGTCCCAAGTCCCGAATCCAACACTCGACGCGCAATATGGATCGATTCGTCTGTTATTGCTTCGGGGTTACTGATGAGGAAATCCGGCACGCGATCGTTCAGCATAAACTTCAGTCGATCGATAACGTCTTGCAGCAATGCGGCGCCGGCCGCGGCTGCGGTTGCTGCCGTTTTGACATCGAGGATATCCTCACTGAGATACGTGACGGCGCCGCCGGGGCAAATGACGGCGCCAGGGACTGAACTTTCCTGAGGGCCAGCAACCATGCGAATGAGTATCATCGGCCTCGGGTTCGCGGGCAAGACCACCTTCTTTCAAATCCTGACGAAGCACGGCATGAAAGGGTCGCTGTCGGGGAAGAAAGGCGCGACGATCGGCACGGTGTTCGTTCCCGATCCGCGACTCGATCGCCTCACCGCAACGTACAACCCGAAGAAACAGGTGAACGCATCGATCGAGTTCATCGATACGCCGTCGCTGTCGGCCGAAGGCTCGGGCAAGAGCTTTTCCAGCGCCGCGCTCGAAGAGGTCCGCCGGGCTGATACGCTCTGCCTCATTATTCATGCGTTTGAGTCGGAGTCCTACCCGCATCCCATGGGCAGCACGGACGGTCCGCGGGATCTCGACTTCATCATCAGCGAATTCATACTCAACGATCTTATGGTTCTGGAACAACGGGCGCAGAAACTCCGCAAGCTTACGCGCATTGCAAAGCAGGACAGCGAAGTCCGGGAACTGGCCGCTGTCGAGAAAGCCATCGAGGCGCTCAACGCCGAAACGCCGCTGCGTGATGTCGAACTGTCGGAACAGGAGCAGGCAGCATTGTCGGCATACCAACTGATTTCCATGAAGCCGCTGCTCGTCGTCCTCAATGTCAACGAGTCGCAGGTCGCGGAAATGGACATCATCCCGCAGCAGATTGCGACGCAGTATCGCGGACTCACATTCATGGCCATGTGCGCGGAGCTCGAACTCGAACTGGCCGATATGGAGCCGAACGACGCGACGGAATTCATGGCCGATCTCGGCATTCACGAGCCGGCCTTCCAACGCATCATCCGCGCCTGTTTCGAGGTCATGGGGCTGCGGGTCTTCTTCACCGTCGGTGACGATGAGTGTCGTGCCTGGCCAATCCCCCGTAACATGACTGCATTCGATTCCGCCGGCCAGATCCACTCGGACATTCAGCGCGGTTTCATTCGCGCCATGGTCATGCCCTATTCGCAGTTCGACGCCGCGCCTGAGGAAGGCACCTTCAAGGCCAACGCAGTCCAGCAACGTAAAGACTACATAATGCAGGACGGCGACATCGTCAACTTTCTATTCAATGTCAGCAAGTGAAGGGGATCTTCTTGAGATGCTTATAATCCGCACCAGAGCCCTTGTCATCGGCCTGTTTTGTCTCGCGGCTTTTGTCACGCCCGGGATCGGCCAGTCCAAAACGCCACCGGTCAAGACCGATCACCCTCGGGACACGATGGAGACCTTCATGGGCGCCATGAAGAACTACCGGAAAGGGCGGGAAGCCGGAGACAAGAAACTCATTCGCCGAATCGACGACGCCGTCCGCTGCCTGAACCTCGAGGAAACGCCGCGCATCCTGCGCCAGGAGAAAGGGCGGGAAGCCGCCATCTTCCTCAAGGAATACATCGACCGGCGCATCGTCGTCGATCTCAGCAAAGTACCCGAAGCCACGGACCCCAAAACGGGTCAGCCGATGATACGCTGGCGGCTCAAGAACACGGATGTCGAGATTAAGCTTATTGAGGAAGGGGACCGCAAAGGCGAATTCCTCTTTTCAAAGGACACCACTTATCGGGCCAAGGAGAATTACGAGCGATACAAGTATGAACCGTATCTGGAAGGGACCGACAGCGGCGCTATGTACAAGCCGCCGTGGATCGAAGCCAATGTCCCCGAGTGGGCGCGGAAAAAGTACATATTCTTTCCGAACTGGCAGTGGATGGGCCTCTTTATCGCCATCTTGTTCGGCCTCATAATCAAGACCGTAACAACGCATTTTCTGCACGTGGTCAAGAGAGTCGCGGAGAAATCCCGGACGGAATGGGACCACAGAGTTCTGTTTGCCGTCGAACGCCCCGTCGGTCTCGTCGCCTGCAGCATATTCTGGTTGTTCTCAATTCATGCGCTGCAGTTTGACGGCACGCCGCTAATAATCCTGACCGTGGCGGTTCAGGTCGTCCTCAGCATCGGAGTAATCTGGACGATCTATGGTCTTGCCGATGTTCTTTCCGCGTATTTGATGAGGCTTGCCGCGTACACTGAATCGACGCTCGACGACCACCTCGTGCCGTTGATTCGAAAAGCGTTGAAAATTTTTGTCGTTCTCTTCGGCGTCCTCGTCATGTTTCAGAATCTAGGCGTCGACGTCATGGCTGTCCTCGCCGGGCTCGGTCTCGGCGGGCTTGCCTTCGCTCTGGCCGCCAAGGACATGTGTGCAAATTTCTTCGGCTCGATCATGATTCTTCTCGACCGCCCGTTTTCCATTGGAGACTGGGTTGTCGTCGGCAGTGAGGAGGGTACGGTCGAGGAAATCGGCTTCCGCTCCACACGCATTCGGACCTTTTACAATTCTCTTGTTACGATCCCGAATGCCGCCCTGGCGAATGCCAGCATCGACAATATGGGTGCGCGCGAGTACCGGCGCATCAAGGCCTTCTTCGGTTTGACGTACGATACCCCGCCCGAAAAAATGGAAGCTTTTCTCGAGGGTGTCAAGAATATCGTCGAGGCCAATCCGTATACACGAAAGGACTATTATCACGTCGTTTTCAACAGCTACGCCGACTCCTGTCTCGAAGTCATGCTCTACTGTTTTCTCAAAGTGCCGGACTGGGCCACTGAATTAGTCGAACGGCAGCACATTTACCTCGAGGTCCTGCGCCTGGCAAAGGATATCGGTGTCGACTTCGCCTTCCCGACACAGTCCGTTCACATCGAAACCTTTCCGGAAAAAGAAACCGTGCGCAAGCCGCATGATATCGACGTGGACGCCTTGTCCAGCGCCGCCGGCGACTATGGCCCTCGCGGCAGCAAATCCAACCCCGGCGGCCAGGGCATTTTTATGGCCCCCTACAAGATATCCCACGGCGCCTCAGAGGATGAGGCAAGTTAGCCGGCTTCACCGGAACTCTAACGCAAAGACGCCCCGTGACCTTCGCAACGGGGCAGGCGACAAGTCGCTATGGTCAACATGTTTGGCTCTTGTGAAAATGTCGTGTTAATAGAAATTCCAAAATGATCTCATAGGTCTTATTCCCTGCGGCGGTGACTGCCGGAGAGAATCGATAGATACGCAGCCGCCGAATTGGACCGATAAACGGGTCCTCGAAGACAAGGTCCTCGGCCAGCAGCGGGCGCAGTTTTTCGATATCATTCCCCGAGTAGAAGATCTCCATGAAGCGGTGTGCTGTCTCGAGTGGGCTCATTGTTACTTTTCCTTTTTTACGAGTCCGAAAATCGAACAGTATAGCCTCACGACGGATGGACGTCAGCGGGAGCAAGTGCCTTTCGCCCATTCCACCGTGCGTCGCAGCCCCTCTTCATTCGACACGCGTCCCGTGTAATCGAGGTCGCGCTTTGCCTTGCTGAGATCGAAGTAATGGGACATGGCAAAATGGCTGACCAGAAAGCGCGTCAGCCGCGGCTCGCCGAGAAACGGCAAAACCCTGTACAGACACTCCAGACCGAAGCCGACGGCATACGCCGTGCGATAGGATATCCGCTTTTCAACCCGCGGCAGATCCATGCGCGCCAACAGCTCGTTGATCCACTGCCACATGTTCACGGGCTGGCGGTCCGCGATGAAATACGCCTGACCGGCCACTGCGGCGTCCGCAGCCAGGGCGTCCGCCGCCAGCAGATGTGCGTCCGCCGAATTCTCGACGTAATTGATGTCGATCATATTCGTGCCCTCCCCTATCTGTACCAGCTGCCCGGCACGGGCACGCGCAACGATCAGCGGCACAATGTGCGTGTCCCGCGGGCCCCAGATAAGATGCGGACGCAGCGAACAGGTCGCCGGCCCGTTTTCACTATTGGCCGCCAACACCATGCGTTCCGCCCGCGCCTTGGACCAGGAATACCAGGAATAGTACTTGTCCGGATACGGGCAGGTCTCAGCAATATCCTCGAGGCTGGCCATACCGAAGACGACGCTCGGTGAACTGGTGTACACGAGCTTCGGTACGTGATGCGTCCGACAGGACCTGATGACGTTGGCAGTGCCATCAACGTTGATGGCTTCGTAAAGCCGGCGCCGCCCCCAAAAGCCCGCCAATGCCGCGGTGTGGAAAACGACATCAATGTCCCGGCAGGCCGCATCGACGTCCTGCGGACTCCGCAGATCGCCGCGGATACAGTGGCAGTCGATCTCTTCGAGCTCCGGGTAATGACCTCGCGCGAAAACACGGACGCGATCGCCCCGGTCACGGAGTTTCTCGACTATGTAGCGCCCGAGAAATCCGCCGCCGCCTGTTACCAGTGCATGCATAGTGCTCCAGTGTCGAGTTGCCACGCCGTTCCGTCCATTGCCGACAGCCGGGCGTCAGTCGTTTGACGCGGCCGAAAACAGGCCACGTCGATTGCAATCTGAAAGCAGGTCATTAGCGTAGCAAACGATTCAATCCTTATAAAGCCGGAATTGGAACCACATCAAGAATTCTCTAATTTCAATGCTCTTGCCCAACATCTTCCTTGTCGCTGGATGTGCGACAGTGGGTGAACCGACGGGGAAATGGGAGTACAAGTTAGAGCGCATCACAGACACGCTCTCGATCGAAGGCGGTAAGGGAATCGTCCATCATAAGGAGCGGCTTGCGGCCGCCAAGACAACCAAAATGAGCCGTTCCGGCCGGACGCTTATCGACGTCGACCCGATCGTCACCCCCGGTCGCCACACCGCCGACCTGATGGCCGATGAGCAAGGCTGCATTCTCATCTCCCGCCGTCCCGCAAAGTTCGCGGGAGAGTGATCCTCACCGGATCATTAAAAAGAAGAATACGGCAGAGCGTCTTCGTTCCTCATTTCAATCCGCGCCGGCCGTCATTCGTTCGTCGCTACCTGTGATTTACCATGCGGCCGCATCGGCGCATCAGTCGCCATGCCGGCCTTCTTTTTGATCGCTTCGATATCGAGCTGATGAATGACCTGGTTCAGGTCGGCCGGTCCGCTGTCTTCCGCAGCGTCGCCAGGAGGCGGGCGCCGGCGCGCGGATTGACGAGCGCATCGATATTGACGCAATTCCGCGGGACCTGCCCCATCAACGCCCGCTGGGCCTCGAGCGCCCCGTTCACGCGGAGCTCGCGCATCCCCTCTTCGGAGAAAAACGCAGCATGCGGCGTCAGCACGAGTCGATCAGCAGCCCAAGGCTCCCCGGCACGAAAGGCGGTGATCAACGGATCGTCGTCCGGCGGCGGCTCCATCGGCCACAAATCCAGCGCAGCGCCCCGTAACCGGCCGCTGCGCAAGGCCTCGGCGAGAGCGGGAATGTCAATTACGCCGCCGCGGGCCGTGTTGATCAGAAAGCCGTTCGGCTTCATCTTTGCGAAGAACTCGCCATCGGCCATGCCCGCAGTCTCATCCGTCAACGGCGGATGAAAGGAGACTATGTCCGCAGCGGCCAGCATGTCGTCGAGGTTGTAATAGCGGGTGATCCCGAGCGCTTTGTCGACACCGTCGGGTAGAAACGGATCGTAGAAGCAGACGTTGAGTCCGAAGGCCTTGGCGCGTATCGCTGTGGCCGTGCCGATCCGACCAAGCCCGATGATGCTGAAATTGCGGTTCCACAACCGGGGCAGCGGTCCGGCAAGGTCGTAATGCCAGCCCCCCACGCGGATCTTCTCGTTGAGGGCCGGAATCTTCCGTACCATCGCCAGCATCAGGCCGATGGCATGATCGGCAACTTCGTTGGTGCCGTAGTCCGGGACATTGCAGCAGATGATTCCAGCGGCACCGGCGGCCTTCAGATCGAGGTTGTCATAGCCGACACCCGCGCGGACGATGATTTTGCAGTTATCCAGTTTGGCGATGAATTTCTCGGTGTACCACGGCACGGCGTGAAATACCAGAATGGCGTCACAGGCGGCCCACGCCGTGTCCTCGATCTGCGACGCTTCGGTTGCCTGAGCTGCAATCAAGTGGTAGTCATCACCCAACACCTCGATTTCGACGTCCGGGTTTTCAATGAAGGCAGGTATGAGAATAGTGTACTTCGGTTGACTCATGGTGCCTATGACTTTGGGTTGGCAGGATTGCGTAAAAATAATGCGGTTCGCGAAATTGGCAACGCGACGCGAACATCCAGAGGTCAGGCGCCGACGAACTCGATCAGCTTGCGTGCATACGCCATATTGCCATAGTCATCGAAAATCCGGCGCCGGGCGCGTCGGCCGGCTGCGGCGCGCTCGTCGTCATAGGCAAGCCACCACTGCGCCTTTTCCCGCAATTCGTCGATCGTTTCCCACGTATCGATTTCCCGACCAATATCGAACACATCCTCGATAGCGTTCGACATAGTCGGCAAACAACTAAACCGCGCGCTGCGCGGGCAGCTTATGTGTGACATAAACCCTGAATGCCAGACGGCCCCAATGTAGGAGGCCGCGTCCCGCAGGCGACTTTTCCGGTGGTCTTTTGGGATCGCCCGCGGGACGCGGCCTCCCATCCGTCAGCTGACGGAAGTGCAGCCAAAATCACGTCCGCGAAATCCCGAGTTTCTGAGGAGCCGCGTTGACACCGCGCCCTCGACACCGAGACACAGGCAACGGCGCCCGTTGCTGCCGTTGGACATGGGCCGGTGTCCACTTATATTGATTTTAAATCGCCACTGCCAAACGCGGCGGCAACATCAAAGGCGTTGTGAAAATTACGTGAATCGTGGAACGTAACGCGAAAGGCGTAAGACGTACAACACACTCGGAACCCCTTCTTATAAAATACCTCGCAATACTCATCGTCGCTGCGTCCGCGGTGATCGTGTTGTGCCTTACCGCGTCGGAATCGGCGAAACGAAATACAAAATATATCGAGTCGAAAATGAATGAGACCAAGACTGAATACGCCACCTTCGGCGGTGGCTGCTTCTGGTGCGTTGAGGCCATCTATGAATTGGCGGATGGAGTCCTAGCCACCGAATCGGGTTATACCGGCGGAGCGGTGCAGAATCCGTCGTACGGACAGATCTGCACCGGCCAAACCGGACATGCCGAAGTTGTTCGTGTCACCTACGACCCGCAAAAGACGTCCTATCAGAAACTCCTGGACATCTTCTTCGACACCCATAATCCAACAACCCTGAACCGCCAGGGCAACGACGTCGGCACCCAGTATCGATCCGCGGTATTTTATCATTCGCCCAAGCAAAAGGCAGCAGCGGATCAGACCATCAGCAAGCTCGATGCATCAGGCGAATTCGAAAATCCAATAGTCACGAAGGTCGAACCTGCCGCGGAGTTTTACAAAGCCGAACGGTATCATCAGGACTATTTCGCACAAAATCCCAATGCGTCATATTGCCGATTCGTCGTCAAGCCAAAGGTCGACAAGTTCAAGAACCAGCAGAAGGCCGAGGCAGAGTGAGATTGCTTGTTGTTGCCGATTGCAGTCGAACGGGCAGAGTTGGGTCGATCGTATAGGAATCTGTTTTTTTGACACTCAACAGCACTTCACTCGTAATCGATCAATTCGTAATCGATGTTCGAATACCGAACGATTATCCCGTGATCCGTCAACTGACGGATTGTCTCGTGACAACCCGGAACGTGACTCACGCGGCGAATGGATCGATTACGAACGGGTCGATTACGAATTGCCGATGAAAAGCCCCGGCGAAGCCGGTTAACTTGATGTGGCACTGAAAATCTGCTACGTCATACGACATCGTCCACCTGTGGCGGAAAACCTGCATTCCCAAAACCCATGCTCGCCAGAGCCGCATCACCATGCAGGCCATAGCCGTAAACTGCCCCGACCCAGAGTCACCGCCCGCACCGGACAGCGCCCATCTGCGCGACGATGTGCCGGAGCCCTCGCTCGATGAAATACCGGATGGCCGCGGCGTCCTCTTTGAACCGGTTCATGTGGGTGTCGACGGCACCGACAAGGAGATTAACGCCGGGCTCTACGGCAAAGCGCCGACGGGTTGCGATTTTCTCATCATCGGCCACGAGTGCATCGGTCGCGTTGCCGCCGTCGGCCCCAACGTCCCGGATTTGCAGCCCGGCGATTTCGTGACACCGACGGTCCGCCGTCCGCGAAGCGAAGACAGCGATTACGACCGGCTGCTGCACCAGGACAACACGCCGTTAAAGGAATATGTCGAGCACGGCATCCGCCTACGACACGGCTTCCTCTGCGAACGTGTCGTCGAACGGGCGGAGTATCTGGTAAAGGTTCCCCCCAGGCCCGGTCGCCGAGATCGGTGTGCTGATGGAGCCAATGAGCATTGTCCAGAAGGCCCTGCGCATCGCTTACGATACGCAACGCCGCCTGCCCATCAAGTGGGATCCGAAACGGGCGCTGGTCACCGGCGCCGGGCCGCTCGGCCAGCTGGCTGCCCTCGCTATGCGGCTGCGGGAGATGGCGGTCGTCGTCGTCGCCCGGACCCCGGGGCCACACCTTAAGTCGCGACTCTTGTCCGAACTGGGCGCCGAATACCGCGCCACCGAGAATCGGCCGCTGAAGGACATTCTCGATGACGCAGAATTCGATCTGATCTTCGAAGCAAGCGGCAGCGCCGCAGTGGCGTTTGAAACACTGACACACCTCGCCAACAATGGCGTCTGCATGTTTACTACGGTGAGTGCCGGCACGGATCTGATTCCAGTGGCCGCCAATGAAATCAACTTCGGGCTGGTGCTTGGCAACAAGGCTGTTGTCGGCATGGTCAACGCCCATCGCGACGATTTTATCGAGGGTATCCGGGATTTTTCCGTTGCCACTTATGTCTATCCGGGTTGGCTGCCCAAGC
>CAUZRT010000105.1:0-10042 GCA_963582235.1 Lentisphaeria bacterium | reverse complement strand
CAGAGGATCCGCGCAAAGTCCAGCCCCAGCCCGACTGAAGCATGTTGGGGCATTGCATCTGTTAATTCGCTGCATTCAGACCGCGGTTGCGCGACAACGCGTCTGAACGTCTGGAACCGTTCCCCGACCCACGTCGGCGGCATGGCTTGTCGAGCAGTTGCTCGACAAGCCGCGTGCCTTGCTCAGCCCCAAAGAGGATTTGAGCTTGACAATGCACCAAGGCTTCGTCCATCGCGTTCGCCAGCTGGTATTCCAGTTGCAGTCGGAAGCTGTCGGCAATCTGTTCGATCCCGGCAGTGTCACTGAAACGTTGTACCCACCCGGCCGCCAGCGCGTGGGCCGTCTCGAGGCTGTTGTTTCCGCGAACAACGATTTCTTCGGCGCAATCGAATATGGTCCGGCGCAGTCGAAAATAGTCGAGCTTCTTTGAGGTCGGCATGTTGAAGTACAATCGCACCAGTTCGAGTCTGTCCTGCGGTTCACTCGGAATCTCGAGCCCGGTCAGGTCGTACGCGGTCAGGAGTGCTTGGTCAAGCAATTCGCGCCATGCCTGATCGACGGTAGCCTTGATCCGATCCAGTTCATCGTCTGAGGCCCCGTCCGGGAGTTCAGGCCCTGGGACGTATGTCGCGATCTTAAGCTTTGGCTCCGTCCCCGATGGACGCACCACGACTTTTGCATTCGTGATGGGCATTCCCTCGTACTTGTAGTCGGCCATCGTGAAGACCAGAACGTTACGCGATTCCAGCTCCGTTTCGGCGGCAAACGGCTGCCCTTGCCAATAATCCTTCACAGATCGGACAGGAATGTCTCCAATACACTTCGGTGGCGACGTGCCTGGCGACCCGAAGTAGGGCGCCATAAGCTTTTCCAGGTGCGCATCTGCCTGCGGAACACGCGAGTCGCGGGCGCCGCGGAGACCGCCCTGGATTCGGCGGGTGATGTCTTCACCAACAGCGCCATCGAGAACCAACGGCTCCAATCCTGTGCGTGAGTACCCAACCTGCTTGTAGATATCCTGTAAGTAATCGCACAGCGTGCGGCCTTCCGCGGCCAGCTCTGTCGCCGCGTAATTGAGACTGATACAGACATTCGCGCCGTCCTTGTCGACACTACCGCAGTCACCGACCAAACCGCCTTCGCCTTCTTCGTGAGAGATGATGAAATAGCAGCGATGGAGATCTTCCTTAGTAATACCGGCATCATTGAACGTTTCCCGCGTCAGACCGCGAAGGACTCCATCGCGAAGCGAGCCGATGATTTCGCCGGTGTATTTGAACCCGACGAGATGCGTCAAAAGACGCAAATCTCTTCCAAATTTGTCGCGATAGTAACTGACAATCCGCTCGGCGAGGCCAGTTGAAACCACGGTGTTTACCACTATCCCGATCTTCTTGGAATGCAGCCGACCAAGCCGGTACCACTTCTCAAGCGTGTAGAAGAGGTTAATGACAGCTATCTCGTCGTTGTCGTTGGCAGGCAAGTAGTCTCGGTTGTTACCGCGTCGTCGGACGAGTTCGAGACCGGCGCGGTCCGCATCGGGATCGAAAATAAATCCGTGGTGCGCATCTGTATATTGCTCGAGGATCGGCTGCACGCTGCAACGAAACGTGGCTTCGACTTCAGGGTTTGGAGTGCTGGCAAAAGCGTCTGGAAAGCTCGGGTCGTGACGATCTGAGGATGTTCGATATGGCGGCTTGAATCCGAGGCGTACTGCCAGCGGCAGAAGCGTCACGTCGGCAGTCCCGTTGACGGCATGCATGGCCCAGGGAACGGGCGTGAAACGGTTGTCGGCATAACCGTGAAAGACCTCTTCCTGTGCCATGTAATAGGCATCGTCGAGCCGTGCTAATTCGTTCGCCTCGAGCACGTAAATGCGGCCGGCATCAACGCCGGCATCGAACGACATGTGCCGGATCTCCGCCGCCCCATCCCCAGCGGCCACCAGCTGCGCGTCTACGGGTGGTGTGATCTGCCCGCCGCCATCGCTATCACCGCGGGGACCACCGAGGTAGTACTTCTGCCCGTTATTGTCCGGCAGGTTGTGGCTCGAGCTGTTGACAGTTCCCCCGGCAGTGCCGGCGATCCCGTGATCGCGGAACAACGCATCATTGAGCGCCTGGTGCATAAATCGGGTGTGATAAGACAGCCAAGGGGTCGGCCGTACTTCGTTTGCAAGGTACGCAATCAGCCCGTTGGCAGCATACACACATGCGACAATCTGCCCCATGGAACGTGAACCGAAGTCCTTCATTCCGGCCTCGGCCGCCAGGATCTCTCGGTAACATCGCATTGCACGTGATTCGGCCGGATAGAAACGGCGAAAAACACGGACATCTCCCGCTATTACGATGCCGCGCCGGCGGATCGTATCAGAGCCGACGCCGGCATCGGCAAGCGATTGCATGACAAAATCGGCATGCCCTTGGGCCGTCAGCGCAGCGAGATAGGGATTGACGCGGTTCGGACCGATCCCGACGCGTCCGCGCCGGCCTCCGGTACCGAACTTCATTTGTCGGCAGAAGCTGTCGACGAGCTCGCGTCCAGCTTCTTCTCGTTCCTCACACGGAAATCCATCGTCTTGCAAGAGCCCTATGAGACTGTGCACCGCTCCGTGATAATCGGTGAACTGCGGCTGCGTCATCCACGTTCTCATGTTGGCCAGGGCCACTTCAACGTCATTCGGTTTTGGCGGTTGCTGCCGAATACCGTCAATGAACAGCCTGCACGCCGTCAGTGCGTCGTCGACTTCGTCGTCCCAGTGGGCGCCGGGAGACCCGCGAAATTCAGGATTTATTGCCATGGCATTTCTCCGCTATGCAGAAGATGTCTCAAGCGCACCGTTCCCTGTGCAGCGCCGGGAAAATATAACATAGATAGCGATAACGCTGACTTTCAGGCTGTTCCTCGAGCCTCTGCAATGCGAGCTATGGCGCTGAGATTGGGGGTCAAAAAAAATTGCTTCGAATTCAACAATAAGGTATTTTCTCTGTCTGCCCTTATCCAATGCCAAGCCTCCCTGAAAAATGACAGAGACCGGCGTTGCCCGCACCAACGGAGAGCGGCGAGGGAATATTCGTGGAACTGGGGGTTCGAAGGTAGTGCGTAGAATCCCATGGAATTGACAAATTCGGAGGCGGGCCGGGAATGAAAGCAGATGCGGGCTTGCCGCGGAATCGAATTGGCGTCATGGTTACTACTGAATCATTCATTTGTCACTAAACCAACCCAGGCACCAATAAAACGCAGGAGAAACCACAAATGAGGGAGATGTTCGTCGCCCCGCTGACAATCGCCACCGTCATCGTCACCACCGCCTTCGTCAATGCCCAGTGCTGCGCCTCGAAGAGGACGCTCGCCAACAAAAGCAGGGGTGCCGCGGCCGAACAGGGAGCACCGGCGATTTTGGCCGCTGCCGCCGGGGTCGCGCAATGCTCTGCCGCACAGAAGGTCTGTGTCGTCAACGGTAAGGTCTGTGTCTTTGACGGCAAGACATGTACGATCGACGGCAAGAGCTACCCCGTCGATGGGAAGAACTGCACATTCGACGGAAAGCGCTGTCAGCTCACCGGCCCAAAGAACGCTGCGACGAAAATATCCACGGGTTCTCTGAAGACGCTCGTCAGTGCCCGGTACCCAATGGTGCTGTTGGATGCGCGTAGCGGCAAGTGGGACGACGGCAGGCGGATTCCCGGGGCGAAGAGCCTGACCGCCGCCGCCAGCGAGAATCAGATCGCGGCGGCCGTACCAGTAAAAGACACACTGGTCGTCACCTACTGCAGCAGTGTAAAATGTCCCGCCAGCAACAAACTTGCAACCAAACTGCGCTCGCTGGGTTACGCCAACGTCCTGGAATATTCCGAAGGTATCGCCGGCTGGACGACCGCCGGCAACGACGTTGTGACCCAGACAAAGACCAATTAATCCCCGGCCAATGCCCAAGTGAACAGATTGATCGTCCCGAAAGAGCCGCTCGGGATGATTGGACGGCTTCTTTTGTCCTTATCCAGGATCACCGTTTTCTTGGAGCGCACGAAGCTCGGCGGAGTTTCTCGCAACAATATCTGCAGCTGATCGGTCGTTGGCGGCGCGAGCCGGGGGCGTCAAACCCGATTCTCGATTCTTGCCTCGTCATGTTCCCGCGTGCGGGACGACGGCAGGTGGACTTGCCACGCGACGCCGTGCTGAGATTCCGGGCCGGACCCGTATCGGATAACCACCTCATGGAGCAGGACGCGGAATACTGGGCCGCTCATCGAGTGCCGATCGGCATCAGATCGCGAAAGTGATTCGTAGGGGCGTGCAACTCACTCACCCGTTCATCATTTCCTTGGCGCGCGCTTGCAATCCTGTAAGACATTCCTGCCATTGACTGCGGGCCTCGACGATCCCGCCAAGGTCGGCACCCCGCTGGGCTGCCGAAACCACCACCTCTTCCCCCGCCATGTAATCGGCGCACAGGCGGGCAACGTAACCGGCGATGGCGTTGGGAATGGTCGTGACGCCGTTGCGATCCCCATGCAGGAGGTCCCCCGGATAAACCGTGAGACCGCCGACGTGGACCGGGTCATTCAACGACACGATATGACAATTGCCGTGGGCACAGATCATGCCGCTGGTGAATGTCGGAAACGGAATCGCTTCAACCTGATCAAGATCGCGGCCCGCACCACTGGTGATGAGTCCGGCGCAACCGAAATTCTTGTAAATATTGCACATGACCTCGCCGAAGGTCGCGGCCGCGGGCGGATTATCGAGATCCTGGAAAACGACGACACGTGGTTCCGGTATCTCACCGAAAGATTCGATCTGCCGGTTCAATTGATCATACGCAGTGATGCCGCGAGCCGGGGCAGCCGAGCGATAGGTCGCCGTCGTAGCATAGCCGACCATGGGCGGCATTTGGGGCGAACAGGCCGAGATTCGGCTGTCCATGTAACCGCGTTCACGGGGCCGGACGTCGAACACCTCAATGACGTTGCAGACTGTCGGGGTGTCGAACTTACAAAGTATTTCAATTTCTTCTGGCGAGATTCGAATTATGTCGGACATGATTACAGGATTCTCCTTGTTTGCGTATTCAAGTTTCTGCGAGTTTCTCGGCTGCCGTGAAGGAACTCCACTTGCGCGCGCTAATTGACCGCGACGTGAATCAGAATACAAGCCTCGGTAATGCTGGGACGAAAATCCCGATTTTCGTCCCAGCATTACCTATCGATTATAACTACATCGTCATAAACTTTTCGCTCATATCCAGTGTAGTCACGGTCTGCCTCACTGTACACCGGTAGCACGTAAACCGGAGTCAGGGTGGCGCGCCAATGGCCGTCGGCGGTCTGCCGCACATCAACCGTCAAGTGCCCGTAATGCTTGCCGCCCTCGCGGAGCCGGCCGTTTTCCCAAACCTCCGGGGCATCGTGATGGGCGACGAAGCGGCGATGCGGATTGATTGCAGCGGCCATGGTGGCACGCAAACCGTCGCCGCCGATGCCGACGTCGTAGAAATGGATCGTGTGCTCTTGACCATCCCCACTGGGCTGGATCTCGATCCCCGAAATCTCCGAACGTTCGTACATTTCATCGTGACCGCTGAAAACAGCGTCAACGCCGTATTTGAGAAACAACGGCGTCAGCATGCGCACCGGTTTGCCCGTCTGCGGGTCAAAGCCGGGCCCGACGCCCGGAGGCAGGCCGTGCGGACCCGATGAGTAGGGAGCGTGATGGAAGGCTACGAAGGTGAATCGCGATTTCAGCTGCGTATCGCGGAGTTTGGCCTCGAGCCATAGGTACTGTCGGGATTCGGGATTGAAGTCCGGGGCATAGTTCTGCGGATCGTCCGGAGAACCGGAAAAGAGATGGTTCGTGTCGCGCTCGCTTTGATGTGGCAACCCGTTGCAGACATCAAGTACAACCAGCGACACCGGGCCGTACGTGACGTGATAATAACGCCCACTTTCGTCTGTTTCACCGTCTTCCGGCGGCGGGAAATAACCGAGGAATTTCTGTGTCGCCGAACTGTGAAATCTGTTACCAGCGGACGGCCCGGCGTAATATTCGTGGTTGCCCAGTACGGCAAAGATGGGCACGTTTCCGGCAAGGCTCAGATTGGCATTCACATTGACGTTGTGCCGCCAGAACTCATCCCAGTGACTCTGCTCACCCCCGATTTCCACAAGATCGCCGGCGATGACGATGAAGTCCGGCTCCCATTCGCGGATCAGACACAGATTATTGGCGTAGCCGCGCGTTTGATCGATCAGGTAGGTGCGCTGGGAATCGGGTGCCGCCGGATCGGGCCACGGCACCGATGAACCTGTCGACGCCGGCTGCGTTTCGCTGTCTGCATAGATAATGAATCGCACCGGCGTATCGCGCACGGGGGCGGTCCGAAACTGCCCTGCAAAGCGTTCATCGCCCTGGCGTACTTCATAGCGGTAGCGACGGCCGGCGTCCAGACTTCGCACGGTGACGAGGTGCCGGAAGGGCACCGTGGATTCGGCATCGCCGGCAATACTCGGTGACGCACCGGTGGGGTACACCGGGTCAGGAACGGGGGACGGTGTGGATGTGAGCTTACGGGCGACACGATTGTCGCACCGGGTTCGCACAATCAATTCTCCGGGCCTTGCTTTACGCGAAAACCAGATGACGGTGATGCCGTCGGTAGCGGGCCGCTGTAGATATGGCGGCGTGTGAAACCCATCGGGATCCCGGCGGCAGCCCGCTACCAAGATGACGATCAAACAGAGCAGCACGGGCTGGCGGCGGAGCGTAATGGCGCGGGCCGATTTTTTTGTCCTCAGTTGCATAATGGTTCGCCGCATGAATCATGTGACCCACGTGGAGCGCCTCCCAATCATTGTGGGTGGCCCAAGGCGAAAACAGCCCCAGGCAGAGAATCGACCCGCATTCAGCAGGCCGCAGAGGCGATGACCGCCACGGCTCTTTCCAGATCCTCACGCCGATGGGCGGCCGTGACACTGAAGCGGAGCCGTGCGGTATTCGGTGGTACCGTCGGCGGTCGGATCGCCACCGCGGCAATCCCTTCGGACAGTAACCGATCGCTGATTTCGAGAGTCGATTCGTTGGCGCCGACGATCATGGAAATGATGTGCGTTTCACTGGCTCCCAGATTGAATCCTTGTGCTTCCAATCCAGCGCGAAAAAATGTCGCATTTTCGCACAGTCGCCGGCGCCGCCATTCTTCGGTGGCAACCTTGTGGACGGCACGGCGGATCACGGCGACCAGCATCGGCGGCAGGCCGGTTGTGTAAATGACACTGCGTGCGCGGTTGATCAGGTACTCGATCAAGGCCTGCGAGCCGCAGACGTAAGCGCCGTAACATCCATACGCTTTGCTGAAGGTGCCCATCTGTACGTCCACATCGTCACTCAGGCCGAGCGCCTGAGTCAGTCCGGCGCCTTGGTCGCCGTATATCCCGCCGCTGTGGGCCTCATCCACCATCAGCATGGCGTTGTACCTGTCTTTCATCTCGACCAGTCTTTCCAGAGGCGCCAGATCGCCGTCCATGCTGAAAAGACTGTCGCTTACAATAAGCCGGCGGCGAAATTGGCCGTCGCTCAGCATCGACTCCAGGTGTTCCAGATCGCGATGCCGATATCGATTGTGTTTCGCCCCGCTGATGCGGATACCGTCGACTATACTGGCGTGATTCAGCCGGTCGCTGTACACCGCGTCGCCCCGTCCGACGAGTGCTGGAATGATGCCGATGTTGGCTAGGTAGCCACTGCCGAAGGTGAGGCCGGCCGGCGCCCGCTTGTGGGCGGCCACCTCGCTTTCCATGTCGGTATAATCCGGATGATTGCCGACGATCAGACGGCTGGCCGTAGCACCGGCAGCGAAATCACGGTCACACACCAGATCGCGAACGTTCAAATCCTCCGCCAACCCAAGATAGTTGTTGGAAGAGAGATTCAACAAGCGACGCCCGTTCAATCGCACATAACCGCCCGGTTCGAGTACCGCGGATTTCAGTTGACGATGCTGCGCCTGCGCCTTCAGTATATCGAGCTCGGCTTCAATCCAATGAAGCTGTGACGAAGTCGGCATAAGGTATTCCATTGATTCACGGGAGCAATGCGCGCCACCGTCAGCAGGGTGCAAAGCGCCAGCCCCACGACGCGAAAGAAACAATATCCGACCCGTGGGCAAGCCTCCGGCGCACTTCCTTCGCCTGTACAATACCCATCGTTGCGCGCAATTTGAAGAACCTGTCATCAAGCGGTAGGCTATGACGTCGGTTTGGATGTTCCGGATGTGGCGATTTGTAAGGCACAGCCACTGGCGGGTTATTTGTCGATTTAGTTTTTTGGAACCCCCGCCGCGGCGCTGCGCGACGCGCTTATTACGATTTGTCAGCCCTGCAGTGGCCGGGCTGATCCGGTGAGGAATCTTGTCCCGTCCCAACGGGACTCACGTCCGCCGAGGCGGAAAACTTTCCAACCGGGCGCCTTGTAGCCGCGCCATCCGTCGGCTGACGGACTGGCGCGTTGGTTGAATACGGACCTGACGTTCACTTATGCGACCAGCACGGCAATACAGTGCCGTGGCCTACAATAGATTCGCCTGCAACGTATAATATAAAAACCCGACGACGGCACTGCAATCCAAGTTTCTCAGGAGCCTGCCATGGCATCAGCGTTACACCGGCGCTACGCCGGTTTAATCACCTTCTGTTGCCTTGTTTACGCATGCCTGATGCTTGGATGCGCCAAGAAGGGCGAGGACGCCTCGACCGGGCCGAGGGAGGATATCCTCGCAGATACAGGCCCCACTTACACGCTCGAAGATATTCAGCAGGCGCGCGAGGTGGCCAAAGCGAGATTCGAAGAGGCGCTTGCTGCGGCACCCAAATTTGACCGGCACAAAAAGTCATCACAGCTCCTGCTCGAAAGGTACCGGTTTCATCTCGACGATCTGCCGAAAACGTACAAGTCCCGTGCGGAAATCAAGGGACTGATTCAAAAAGCCGCCAAAGCCGAAGCCGATGAGCGATACCCACCGAGTCTCCGCTTGGAACTGGTCGAGGAGGCCAAACGGGAGTACCCGCTATATAAGATTGGTGATCAGGTTTCCATAATCACCAAGATCGGCGGTCGCGGCATCAGAGGGCGTATTGACGAACTGCTACCGAACAGAATCAAGATTGGGAGCGCCATGATGCCGTTGACCGATATCATAACTCCGCATCCCGACTGCTTTGAGGAAGAGTCGTGCATGCGGCGCCGCGACTGGCATGTGCGCACAAAGTTCGATATTTTTCGTAACGATCTGATCGAGGAGCTCCAGGGAAAACAGACAGCGAAAATATACCGCGATAATGCGTACATCCGCAAAGATGATCGCTGGGTCCGTTTCGATAAGATCATCGAGAAGGAGATCGAGCCGGTTGTCGACGAGATGGAAAAGAAATACGCTGCGCAGTTGAGGCGGGGCTTGAAAGACAAGATCGAGACTGAAATGCGTGCCGAGGGGCTCTTGCCCGCCGCTGATGTCGAGAAAGACCTTAAGGCAGAGGCGGCGTTCGAGTAATCCGCAGTGCCGTATTCACTGTCCGGAACCTCACTAACACACGAATCCCCAATGCCTCAGTTTCTCGGCATCGACGCCAGCACGCAAAGTATTTCTGGCATCGTGATCGACACCGATGCCGGCTCTGTTGTACTCGACGAATCGATCAATTTCGGCAGCGATCTTCCGCAATACAATGCCCCGACAGGCGTTCTCGATAATCCGGACCCGCTCGTCAAGCACAGCGATCCGCTGATGTGGGTTGAAGCGCTCGAGCAACTGTTCGGGCGCTGCCGGAGCAATGGATTCGACTGGAGCGCGATCCGCGGCATCAGCGGTTCCGGCCAGCAGCACGGGACCGTATATCTCAACACGTCCCTTGCCGACACCGCGGCTTGGTCGCCGTCGGTATCCCTGGCGGATCAGGTGCGACCGATGCTCAGCCGCGCGACCTCACCGATCTGGATGGACAGCTCGACGTCGGCCGAGTGCGACGAAATCGCGGCGGCG